>JBOIDH010000425.1:0-2223 GCA_050740495.1 Gammaproteobacteria bacterium
GATCTTGGGTTCATAAAGCTTGACATCGGCCGCCAAGGGCATCCCCAGGTCTTTCGCTACCTGCCTTCCCGTGCTCGGCAGTACTTGCATGAGACCGGCCGCCCCCGCCGCCGAGCGCGCCTGATCGAAGAACGCGCTTTCCGCGCGCATGATGCTGTAAAGGATAGCAGGTTCCATGTTAGATCGCGCCGCGCTCTCGGATACCCACGACGCATAGGGTATCGGAAAGCGCAATTCGAGATCATCGTAGGCTTTCACCATCCCGAGCGCGAAGATCACCCGATCATGCCAGCCCCACTCATGAGCGATGGCGGCCGCGGCGGGAACCGCGCGATCGGGCAGGTGATTCACCGTGTAAGTCCATTCGCTGCGCGCGTGCCGCGGATATCCGGCGAGCCATAGTTCACACGCGCGCACCATGCCCGGCCATGACCGTATGCGCACAGCTTGCGCCTTCGACAGGCGGGTCGACCGGTGGCCGAACCGATAGGGCACGCCTAGCCGATCGGCCGCCGCGAAACCGTAATAGTCGCGTTCGGCCGCCAGTTCTTGGAATAGCCCGCGTGCCGCGGCTGCGTGCCCGGTAGACTCCAAGGCGCGGGCGCGCCAATAGCGCCAGCGCAAGGGATTCATGTCCCCGACCGCCTCGCGTTCTGTCCAACGTGCGAGATCGGGCCACGCCCCGGTGGCGATCGCCAATCGCAACTGGGCGCGCTGGACCCGCGCATCGACGACGCTGGCGTCGATCGAATACAGCCAGGCAAACGCCTGCGGCAGACGTTGATCGGCGGCGGCCAAACCGAGGGTGAGCTCGATCTGCCCGATGAGCGGATCGCCGGTTTTAAAGCGCGGCGTAAACCGTCTCCAAGCCGCATAAGCCTGCTCGGCATCGGTGCCCGCCAGCCGGGCGATGCCATGCGCGATGATCTCGCGGCCGATGGGATGATCGTGCTTGAAGTCCTCGCCTGCTAATGCCTTGGCCGGATCGTCATGGCTCACGATCCAGAGTGTGGCCCAAGGTCGCTCGGCCGGTGATAGCCTGCCACCGAGATGGGCGGCGAGGCGTGTCTCACCGGCCGCCATCGCCAGCCGGATCCGCTGCCAAATCAAGTCCTCGGTCCAAAGTGCGCTCTCGCTCAAGGCAGCGAAGGCCGGATCGCATTCCGTGGGCCATGGGGCCGCGCTCAGCCACAGTTGTTTGATTTCCTCCAGCACGGCTTGATCCGGTTGCCGCCGCAGACGGGCCGTAGCGTAGTGACACTGCAACACCGGATCTTCCTGGGCTGCATAAAACGCCAAATAGCTGGCCCAATCGCCCCTCAAGGCGAGCGTGCGCAGCCAAGCCGTACACAGTGGTGCGGCGAGTGGGGTTTCGGAATAGGATTTCAGAAACGCGCGGACTTCTTGGGGCGCGGCCTGGGCGAGGCGCGGGCGCAGATAGTCGTAGCGCAGGTAGGGATAAAGGGCGTAATTCTCGAGGCCTGGCGCCAGCGCGCGATAAGCTTGGAGATCCCCCGCGCGCACGGCCTCACGCGCGCGGCGGAAACTCTCGCGCTCGCTGCTCAACTCATCCGCCCGCGATCCCGCGTAGGTCAGGCCGAGCGCGCAAATGAGCGCGATGCTAACCCAATGGAGCGGTGATAGATACGCGAGGCGACGCGAATGCGCTGACATGGGCCGCAGATTGTCCTTGGAATCGCAAGCCATTCCAAATTTTAAACCGGTTTGCGCCCGGATTCATCGCGGCATTTCTCGAATGATGCTACGCTGTACCGGCGTATGCTCACAAGAACGCGGAGGGGGGAGCGAGATCGCACGCCACTCGGCGGATTACGGTGGGCGTCGGCTCAGCGCTTGCGGTAACGATGGCGATCCTGATCGCGTATCTGGCGCTCGGCACGCTCGCCGGGATCCTCGCCGGGCTGCTTGGGATCGGAGGCGGCATCGTGATCGTGCCCGGTCTCTATTTCTTGTTCCTGGCGCAGGGATTCTCGGAGCAGGTTTGCATGCACCTCGCCATCGGCAGCTCACTCGCGAGCGTGGTCTTTACCTCGATGTCCTCGGCTTCGGCGCATCATCGCCGCGGTTCCGTGCATTGGACCGCGGTGCGGGGATTGACGCCCGGGATCTTGGCCGGGGCGGCGCTCGGGGCCGCGCTTGCCGATCTCATCCCCGAGCGGGGGTTGCGGCTCGGGTTCGGCCTCTTCGAGATCGCCGTCGCCG
>JBOIDH010000426.1:0-2222 GCA_050740495.1 Gammaproteobacteria bacterium
TTCCTGGAGATGCTTATCAAAGAGAGCCCGCAGAAATTCGCGGTGCGGCTTTACACAGGCGATTATTAATCGACGTCATCGGTACGGTTAGGCACTGAATTACGTCGATGGCAGTGGCCGTGGTTCGTTAGCGCCTCCCATCTCGGTTACGGCGGGGTTCCGCTACAGAGTCGATGACGCACTCCGGCATGAACTTTCCGGATGCTGATGAGGCGCCCTGGCCGCCGCACGGAACTGGGGCGCTCACCCCCCTACGAAGCTTTGTTGCAAAGCTGCAAAGGACAGCCGACACCAGGTATCATCAGCCGCATGCAGACCGACAGTTCTCAGCAGAGCGAACGTCTATCGGGGACCATCGAGCGGGTGACCTTCCATAGTCCCGAGAGCGGGTTCTGCGTCCTGCGGGTGACCGTCCGGGGACAGCGGGATCTGGTGACGGTCGTGGGCAGCGCCGCGGCGGTCCATCCGGGGGAGTTTCTCGAGAGCACGGGCCATTGGATCAACGACGCCACCTATGGCCGGCAGTTTCGCGCCGCGGAGCTGCGCATCGTTCCTCCGAGCACGCTCGAGGGCATCGAGAAATACCTCGCTTCGGGCATGATCCGGGGCATCGGCCCGCACTTCGCCAAGGTGCTCATCGAAGCGCTCGGTGAGCGGGTGTTCGAGGTGTTCGAGAGCGAGCCCGAGCGCCTTAGGGAATTGCCCGGCATTGGTCCCAAGCGGCAAGAGCGGATCCTCGGCGCATGGGCCGAGCAGAAGGCGGTGCGCGAAATCATGGTGTTCTTGCGATCCTATGGGATCGGCACCAGCCGTGCCGTACGGATTTACAGGACCTATGGGGAGGCCGCCGTCGAGCTGGTGCGCGAGAATCCCTATCGGCTGGCGCTCGACATCCACGGCATCGGCTTCAAGAGCGCCGATGCGCTCGCCCAAAAGATCGGGATCCCCTCCGACTCGCAAATGCGGGCCCAGGCCGGTGTCTGCCATGTCCTTCAGGAACAAGCGGGCGCGGGGCATTGCGCCATGCCGCGCGAAACCTTGACGGATGCCGCAGTCATGCTCCTCGAGATCCCGCGACCGGTCATACGAGCTGCGGTGGATGACGAGATCCGGGAAGGGAATCTCATTGCGGAACCGATCGACACCGTGGACGCGGTTTATCTGGGCGCGTTGCATGATGCGGAAACGGGGGTTGCCGCGCACCTGCGGCGCTTGCTCCAGGGGCCGCCGGCCTGGGAACGGATCGATGCGGAGAAAGCCCTTCCCTGGGTTGAAGAGCGCTCACGGATCACCTTCTCGGCGTCCCAGCGCGCGGCGTTCGCGACCATAATGAATAGCAAAGTCTCGGTGCTCACCGGCGGCCCCGGTTGTGGTAAAACGACCCTGGTCAAAAGCGTGTTGCTCGCGCTGCGTGCTAAAAATGCGCGCTTTCTGCTCTGCGCCCCGACCGGCCGGGCGGCGCAGCGGCTGGCGGAATCGACCGGTTATGACGCCCGTACGATCCATCGGTTGCTGGAGTTCGATCCGAAGTTCCGCGGCTTCAAGCGTAACGCCGAGCACCGGCTAGATGCGGATCTCCTGGTGGTGGATGAGGTCTCGATGGTGGACGTGGTTTTGATGCATCAGCTTCTGAAGGCGGCGCCTCACGCGTGCGCGCTGCTCTTGGTCGGCGATGTCCACCAACTCCCTTCGGTCGGTCCCGGGGCCGTGCTGGCCGATATCATCGCATCACGGCGCGTTGCGACCGTGGAGCTTACCGAGATCTTCCGTCAAGCCGCACAATCGCGGATCATCGTCAACGCCCACCGCATCCACCAAGGGCGGCTGCCCGAATACCCCCCCGCGGGCGAGCCGAGCGATTTCTATTTTCTCCCCGCCTCATCGCCCGAGGCGATCCACGACAAGCTCATCGAGTCGGTGGCCGAGCGCATTCCCAAGCGCTTCGGCATGGATCCGGTTCGCGATCTCCAAGTCCTCACTCCCATGAACCGCGGCACGCTCGGCACCCGCGCCTTGAACTCCGCGCTCCAGGCCCGGCTCAATGCCACGGGCGCGCCCGCCGTCGAACGCTTCGGTTCACGTTTCACGCCGGGGGATAAGATCATCCAAATGGTGAACAACTACGAGAAGGAGGTTTTCAACGGCGATATCGGACGGATCACCCATATCGATCTCGACGAGGGCGTGCTCAGCGCCGGTTTCAATGGTCGAGCGGTCGAGTA
>JBOIDH010000427.1:0-2220 GCA_050740495.1 Gammaproteobacteria bacterium
GCGCTAGCGGCGGCGTCCAACGATTCATCCGTGCGCCAGGGGCGCCACGGCGCCAACAGGATCCCGATCCAGATAAGGTAGCTTGGGATGAGGAAGCAAACCCATCGCATCGAGCGATTGCCGCGCCGGACATAGACCCGCTAGGCTACCCGTTTTCGGCTTTGCGCGCCGGTAAATTCCACGCTCGCGACGAGGCGGGGTTTTTGTGGCGCTTGCTGTTCATAGAGGATCGGCGGCTCCGGGGCCATGGGTCCCGTGGTCGATGGTCCGCGCAGCATGAGCCGGAGCGCTTTAAACGGGTGGGCAAAGGCATCGTTGACCGCCGTGGCTTCGTAACCGCAGTGCACCATGCAATCGTCACATTTAGGATGCCGCCCCGTCCCGTAGCGCTCCCACTCGGTTTCGTCCATTAACGCCTGGTAGGTAGGCGCGTAGCCTTCACCTACGAGGAGATAACAGGGCTTTTGCCATCCGAACACGTTGCGCGTCGGATTGCCCCACGGCGTGCATTCATAGCTCTGGTTACCGGCGAGGAAGTCAAGGTACATCGGCGAATGATTGAAGCGCCAGTTCCTATTCTTACCGCGTTTGAATACGTCGCGGAACAGCTGTTTGACCTCCTTACGCTTGAGGAAAACATCTTGCCGTGGCGCCCGCTCATAGCTGTAACCAGGCGAAATCGTCACACCTTCCACGCCGAGTTCGGTCGCAACATCCAGGAACTCCGCAACTTCCGGCGCCGTTTCTCCTTGGAACAGCGTGCAATTGACCGTTACGCGGAATCCTTCCGCGCGCGCCTTGCGAATGATCTCAACGCATTTATCGTATACCCCGTCGCGGCATACCGAGGCATCATGCCGGTCCTTGGTGCCATCGAGGTGAATCGAGAAGGTTAGATAGGGCGAGGGTGCGTAGTCCGCCATGCGCCGATCGAGCAGGAGCGCATTGGTGCATAGATATACGAATTTCTTGCGTTGGACGAATCCCGCCACGATCTCGGGCAGCTCTTTGTGAATCAGCGGCTCGCCCCCGGCAATCGATACGATCGGCGCGCCGCATTCGTCGATGGCGCTCAGGCATTCCTCGACGCTAAGCCTTTTGTTCAGGATTTCCTCGGGGTAATCGATCTTGCCGCAGCCCGCGCAGGCGAGGTTGCAGCGAAACAGGGGTTCAAGCATGAGCACCAACGGATACTTCTTGCGACCACGAAGTTTCTGTTCCAGAACGTAACGCGCGACACGGTATTGCTGGATTAATGGGACACCCATTCGTAACCCCCCAGTGCGTTGTGGCTTTTTCGTTGAATGATCAATGAATTGAATTGCGCTTTTGTTGCATATATGCCATTAAGATACTGTAATAGATGTGCAATGTACAGCAAAATTACAACGAATTCTTGCCAGCGCGGATATTAGTATCCCATAATGTGACATTCCCTAGATCGAGGCTTGACGATGGTTACTCGCTACTCGCTGCTGCGCACTATCGATACGCCCATGGATCTGCGGCGGCTACCAGAATCCGATCTCGCGCCGCTGGCCGCCGAACTGCGCGCGTTTGTTCTTGACTCCGTGAGCAAGAGCGGCGGGCATTTCGCGGCGGGTCTCGGTACCGTTGAGCTCACGATCGCGTTGCACTACATATTCAACACCCCGGAAGACCGCATTGTGTGGGATGTCGGACACCAAGCATATCCGCATAAAATCCTCACCGGCCGGCGCGAGCGCATGGACACCATCCGGCAGTGGGGCGGCCTGGCGCCGTTCCCGAAGCGCGACGAAAGTCTCTACGACACCTTCGGCGTCGGACATTCCAGCACCTCCATCAGCGCGGCGCTCGGGATGGCGATCGCCGCGAAGCGCCAAGGGTCTGGCCGCAAGGCGGTCGCCGTCATCGGGGATGGGGGTATGACCGCCGGGCTCGCGTTCGAGGCTATGAACCATGCGGGGGATCTCGGTATCGATCTGCTAGTGGTGCTGAATGACAATGACATGTCTATCTCTCCGAATGTCGGGGCGTTGTCGAACCGCATCGCTCAAGTCTTGTCGGGGCGTCTCTATGCCACCGTCAAGGAAGGGAGCAGGAAGGTGCTGTCGAGCATGCCGCCGGTGTGGGAGCTCGCGCGCCGCGCCGAGGAGCACGTCAAGGGGTTGATCATACCGGGCACCCTGTTCGAGGAGCTGGGGTTTAATTACATCGGTCCGGTCGATGGGCATGATC
>JBOIDH010000428.1:0-2220 GCA_050740495.1 Gammaproteobacteria bacterium
ATATCATCCACTTATAAGATCCTACCTATGAACCCGACTTAGCCGATTCGGGGGGTACTGAGGTGCTAAGTGATTGATATCACTCATAGGGATCCCGCTAGGTCTGCACTACAGAGCCGTGGCTGACGTCGCCTCGCCGGTAGTGATTTTCGGTGGCGGTTGGGCGGGCAGATCGAGCGCGAGTTTTTGCAACAGCAGCGTCAGCTCGGGCTCGGGCTGGGTGTACCGGGTGAGAACGAGCTCCCGACCGTCGGTGGTCGGAATGTGCACATCGAGCATCTGCACGGCGGCAAACTTCTCGATCACACTGCGCGGGGTCAACCCCGGCGCCAAGGGGTGCAATCGTCGATTCAGCGTGACGTGCAGGCAATACGCGAGGAAGGCGATGAAGATGTGTGCCTCGATGCGCCGATCGAGTTGATGGAAGATGGGACGGATGGCCAGATCCCCCTTGAGGTTCTTGAAGGCCTCTTCCACGGCGACGAGCTGCAAATAGAAGTGCCACAGCTTCGCGGGATCGGTCTCGGTGAGATTGGTGCGGAGGAGGTAGCGACCCTCGCGCCGACGAGCCTGTCGGAGCTTGTCACGGCGGAGCCGATAGCGGAAGGTAGCCTCTTTTTCGGCGAGCTCGACTGCGACCAGACGCCAGGCGGATGGGGCCTTCTGGCGCGCGGCGCCGAGCTTCATCAAGAGCGCCTCGCGCGTGAGCGTCATCGCCGAGAGTTGCTTCAAGCGCACCCACAATCGTTTGAGCCTCCGCCGTCGAATGGCCCGTTCCTTCGCGACCCGATCTCGGCTTTGCGCGTAGACATACAGCTCCTCACCCTTTGGCAGGAGTTTCACGTCCACCCCGGGGCGTGCTTCCTGCCACGACTGCGCCAGCAACGCTTTCTCGAGCTGGCTCAGCCGCCCCTTCGGCGTGCCCACGAGGTAATGCACCGGGGGATCGCTCTCGCGCATCTCCGTCAGCACCGCCTCGGTCGGGATCCCTCTGTCCATCGCCCAGATCCGCCGCGCGCGGCCATACTGTTCCTCGATCCGAGCCAGGAAATCACGCAAGGTAGTATTGTCCGCGGTATTGCCCGCCAACACCTCATAGGCCAGCGGCAACCCCTCCGGTGTCACCACCAAGGCAATCACCACCTGCACACAGTCGGACCGCCGATCGCGCGAGTGGCCGAACCGGCGTTTGGCGTCGTCCGACTGTGGCGGATCGCACTCGAAATAGGTACTCGTCAGATCATAGAGCAGCACGTCGAAGGAGACGTTGAAGAGGTCCCGCCATCGATCCGTCAAGTGATCAAACACCGCGCGCTTGTGCTCGAGCAACCGGTCATGACACCGATAGAGCGCGTGAATATCGCAAAGCGCCGCATCCGCACCGAGCAGATCCGCCAAGGCGCTGCGCTCATACCACTCCCGATGGAGCCGCCACTCGCTGCCCGGCGCGAACCGAACGGGCAGGAGCCCGGCTGTTATGAGGTACAGGATGAACAGTCGGTAGGCCACGAGCACGAACAGCACCTGATCCCAGCGCGTGCCCTTGCGGCTCGGCAAGAGCCGCTTGGCCCAGAACTCATCCAACCGCAACTCTTGCCACAGCCAAAGCGCCAACCAACACGCACCCCATTGCCGGGGCCGGCATAACCGCAACTCACGAAGCCGCAGCCGCACCACCGTTTCGTCCGGCACGACCCCTTCACACCGATCTTCGGGGAATAGCGCGAGCGTGCGCGGCACCTTTGCGCCGTCTTCGAATACTTCAATCGATTTACGCCACGCCCACTCCTGCGAGGCGTTGATCTCCCCTAAATACAGCACATGGCGTTGCAGCACCCGCCCGTCCGAGAGGCGCCGGTTCTCGACAATGCTCCAATAGCGGTGCTCTTTGCCGTCCTTCTTGCGAGTCGTGGCGCGTAGAAACATGACGGCTACTTATTATGCACAGAATCTCCCTCCTGAAAACAACCAAGGTCTTCACTACAGCCGATTTTCGTCGATTCGTTGGGCAGTCGGATCTACAAAACAAATAGTTACGAATGAGAACGCCGCCCCAAAGCCGGAAAACGAGAGCGAATCGGCTAAGTCGGGTTAGTTTAGTTAGGCGCGATGGCGATGGTGTCGGCGCCGGCCTTCGCAGATCGAGACGATCACCGCGGCCGCCACGAGCGCGGCGACCGATCCGGTTGGTATCGCCGCGGCAGCGACCGAGGCCAGCTT
>JBOIDH010000429.1:0-2205 GCA_050740495.1 Gammaproteobacteria bacterium
ATACAGACCGACTTCGACGAATCTGATAGTCCCAGGGAGAAAAGACGATGCCTGCTGCGGAGGACAGGGACCTTGGAGAGGTAACACGTATGTGTGCTTAGATTTATTCACAAGCGCTTAAGGGTGGCGCCGTGCGCGCACTATCCCCAGACCCATTCCGAACAACCCGATCAAGATCGGCACCAAGCCGATGTTGATAAAGCGCAACTGGTCGCCCAAACGCTCGATATTCTTGCGCAGATCGTGCTGCACGGCGCGTAGCTCCTTACGCGTCGCGATCTGCTCGCCGCGGAACGCCTCGATCGCCTGTTTTTGCTCCGGGCTCAGAAGCAGGGCGCTGCCCTCCTCTTTCTTGCTTTGCAGCTCTTGGATCTTGCGCTCGGTCTCCTCGAGCTTGGCTTGGAGAGCGCGCTCGCGGTCGCGGAAACGCGCCTCGGCCTCCCGTTGAATGGCTTCGACGCGCGTGAACGGACGCGCGTACTCGCCGCGGCTGCGCAAGCTGATGAGGTCATCGTTACCCCCGAGGTTGTCGAGGGCATTGATCACGAAATTGGCGTTGTCCGCGAACGGCGAAGGCACCCGCAGCCCTAAGAAGCTCTGTACCTGCACCCAGAAGCGGTCGCTCAAGAGATCGGTGTCGGCCACCACGATCAGATTGACGGGACTCTTGGATGCCGCGATGAAACCCGCATCGCTGGCATCGGTCTCGAGCTTTTTTGGCCGGCCTTCGGGAAAAGCGGTTTTGACGTTGCCGCTGATACGCGCGGCCACCGTCAGTGCTTTATCGCCCGGGGAAAAGCTCTGGAGCAGCCCCGCCGGATCGCGGTTGAACATCACCATCTCCCGCTCCAATAACGCGGCGCGTTGACCGGTGGAGATGAGCGGCGTGAAGCGGGTGCCGGCGGCAGCGACTTTCTCCAACACACCGGCGGTGCCGACATGGATGGTTTTAAGCTCGTTGGTCACGAAATCCTCGCGGTTGAAGTGCCCCCGGCCCAGGCGCAGCCAGGGCAGATATTCGATTTGTTGGGGCCCGGCGGGACCGTTATAGGAGACGCGCAGCGCCGACTCCAAATCGCCGGCCACTTTGCCCGCGACGAGCTTCACCCCCCATTTCTCGAAAAGATCGGGCAGGTTGGATTCGATTTGCGGCAAGGCACCGGGATTCTCCGGGGGCGGCGCGGAGCGGTCTTCCTCGGCGAACGGATCGACGAAGACCATCGCCTTACCGCCCTTGAGCACGAACTGATCGATCGCGTAGCGCATCTGCTCGGAAAGCCGCTTGGGATGGATCAGAAGCAAGGTGTCCACGTCCGGGCCGATGTCAAGCGCCTCCTGCCCGATCTCCCTGATCTCAAACGCTTCCCGCAACATCGTCGCGAGCGTCCACTGCGACTCCTGCTGCGCCGCCCCCCCGAACAGCGGCAACGAACTCAGAACGCCGATCACGCGTTTCTTGGGATGCGCGAGGGCGTAGATAAGCTTCGTGATCTCATACTCCAGAGACTGCTCTTTTTCCGGTTGGAAAAAGGCGATAACTTGCTCGTCGTCGGTCGAGTTGGTCCCGGCAAGTCCTAAATAACCGCGATCGCCTGTGGTGCTAATCGGCAACTGGGTGATGCCGTAGGCCACCGCCTGGTCCTCGGCCTCGGAAAAAGGTTCGGGATCGATGACGTTCAAGACCAGTTGACCGTTGGATACCGCGACATATTCTTCCAACAAGTCGCGGATACGCTGGCCGTAGTTTTGCAGCGCCGGGATCCCCGAGAACAGCTTCGCGGAAAAATAGAATCTGAGGGTGATCGGTTCCTCGAGTGACTTGAGGATGTTGCGGGTGCCCGTCGAGAGCGTAAACAACCGGCTCTCGGTCACGTCCAATCGCCATGAGCTTAAGGTCTCGCCGGTCACAATGTTGACGGCCACGAATAACGCCGCCGCCAGCATCAGCCCCCCTCCCGAGAGCCACTTGCGCGTCATATAGGTGGTCTCCTTCGGTGCGTGCGCTTAGCTAGCCTTGCGCGCATCGATCGCGACCGTCGTGGCGTATAACCAAAAGGCGATCAGGCTAAGAAAATAAACCAGACTCCGGACATCGATGACACCCTTGCGAATCGCCGAAAAATGCGTGAGGAAGCTGAAGGAACCGATGGCATCGACCAGCGCTTGCGGCATCCAGCCCTGGAACAAGTCGAGTACGATGGGGAA
>JBOIDH010000430.1:0-2200 GCA_050740495.1 Gammaproteobacteria bacterium
GAACAGTAACGTCAAAAGATGGGACTCGTATCGCCTTTTGACCAGTCAGGAGAGGGTTCCGCGATTATCCTGGTGGTTGGCGCATTCAACGATCGGGCGACCGGAGCGCCGCTGGCGCGATTCCTCGAACGGCACTTGACGGTGTTCAACTATGACCGCCGGGGGCGAGGCAAGAGCGGTGATACCGCACCGTATGCCATCGAGCGCGAGATCGAAGACCTTGATGCCCTGATCGTCCAAGCCGGTGGATCGGCGTGCGTGTTCGGATATTCGTCAGGTGCGATCCTATCCCTGAGAGCTGCGGCTCGCGGCCTCGCCATTTCACAGCTCGCGTTATGGGGACCTATTACCAGCGCGGCCAGCGCATCTTCTGGGACGTGGTGCGGCCGCAGAGGACTATTGTGGTGGACCTGACCGACGAGCGCTACGACCACCTCGTCGTGGAGGTAGACGATCCCGACGCGGCCGCCGCGCGGCTCCAGGCCGCCCTCCGCTCGCCAGCCGCCTAACAAGCGCCTGCGGCTGACGGCGCTGGCTTGGACAGTAGAATCGTGTGTTTCTGCTCTAGCCAGCTCTGTGTATTCTGAGTTCCTGGGCGCCGGCGGCGCGTCGCGCCGCAGCTGAGGCGCGATCCGTTAGGCTTCCATGGCGAACGGCACCGGTCCGACAATGATGATCGACATCGCAATACGTGACACAGGAAAGGAGCAAGGTCATGGAACTCGGCGCGTTTTCAATCAGCTTGGCTGTTAAGGATCTTGAGGCATCGAGAAAGTTCTATGAGAAGTTTGGCTTCACGGTCTTTGGCGGAGATCCTTCACAGAATTGGCTGATCTTGAAGAACGGCAATCACGCCATTGGCCTTTTTCAAGGGATGTTCGAAAAGAACATCCTCACGTTCAACCCTGGGTGGGACAGCAACGCCCAAAACCTGAGCACCTTCACCGACGTTCGCGATCTGCAGCGCAAGTTGAAGGCCCGAGGCGTAATGCTAGTGAGTGAGGCAGATGAGAAGACGACCGGGCCCGGCAGCTTTATTGCCGTGGACCCAGACGGGAACCCGATTATGGTCGATCAGCACGTCTGAATTGGCGGCTCCGATGTACGTCGATCCGCGCGAGTGGCGGAAGGGTTGGGGAACGCGGTTCGTCGTTTTCGCCAAGAGCCTGTCTCCTGATGGACTGAGCTTCACACACATCAGGAGAACTATGCTGCATGCAAACCGTTAGCGAGACACCGCGGTTGACGGCGCGGCAGGCGCCCAAGGATAGTCATTGCATAGCCACTGGGTGAGGTGGGGTATGCAGACCAAGATCCAGAAGTGGGGTAACAGTCTCGGATTGCGGATTCCTAAGTCCGTCGCGGTCCAGGCGCGGGTGACTGAAGGCGCGACCGTGGATGTGTCGGTCGAGCACGGCAGGCTCCTGGTCCGGCCGCTCCGGACGCGGAGGTACGTGCTGGGCGACCTCCTCAAGACGGTCACTCCCCGGAATAGGCATCATCAGGTGCTTACGGGAGAGGCGGTCGGCCGAGAGGCTTGGTAGTCCCGTGACCTCACGGGTCAAGGGCTATCCGTTCGAGGTGCTCCTTCCGGAAGGTCTTGGCGTCGAGGGGGCGGTCCTTTCCGATCAGATCAAGAGCCTCGACTGGCGGGTGCGACAGGCACGGCGCATGGGGAGCGTCCCTACTGCCATCTTGCAGGAGACGGTGGGCAAGATCCTTGCCCTGGTTGACTCAACAGCAGCTCGCTAACACGCCCATGAACCTGACGGTGTTCCGCTGCGCTCCATGGTCCCCGCCCTCCCCTCAGAGGCAGCCGGCTAAGGAGCGGCGCGGGGCTTGATGACCACCTGATCGGCGAGACTGAAGTCGACGTACTCCAGGATCGCCCCCTCGGCCCGCAGGCGCCGCAGGACCTCGGGCGCCGCCTCCAACCGGCGCGCGACTCCGCGCAGCGGGCCGCCGCGGAGCTCCAGGCCGTCCCGCAGATAGATGAAGACCTCGCGGTCGCGCGAGATCTGCAGATGCGCGATCTCGCGCCGCAGCCCCCCGGGCAGGCGCGGCAGCAGGGCCAGCCCCTCGCGCACCGCCGTAGAGTCGATGCGGAGTCCCGGCGTCGCCCAGGCGAGGATCTTGCCGCGTTCCGAGATCAGCAGGTGAGGCGGCCGGGCGGTCCGCACCTCGATGACGATCGCCGCTG
>JBOIDH010000431.1:0-2199 GCA_050740495.1 Gammaproteobacteria bacterium
AGGACCGCCAAATAGGCCCTCGGCATCCCATGCCAAGCGAGCAGGCCGAGCACGGGCGCCGCGATGAACCGAAAGCAGCTCAGCAAGTTCGGCCAAGTGAGCACGCCGTTGATGTTCTCCTTAAGTGCCATCTCGGTGGAGCCCCTAAAGACTTCGCTCGCTAAAAATATCACAGTCGCGGCAGCGTAATGTCAAATATGCACCGCGGCGTGCTGATCAGTTTTCCTTCCCTCGCGCGCGTAACCACCAACGGGTCCATATGTATTCGATAACAAGGATCGCGATTCCAGCGGGGATGACGATGAATGCCGGACCCGGTAGCACGATGATCGCGACGACCGCGATGAGTGTCGTGGCTCCGAGCATCACGCCCACGAGCCGCCGGGCCAGTGCATCACCGCGAGACTTCATAACTCGATGCGGCGATCGATACTTGCCGCCGGTTCCAGCGCCAGGGAGAACGCCGCATACAGGGCCGCGTGGTCGGACAGGCGCCGCCAGGGGATGTCGTTCAAGCAGCGGCAAGTGATCGGGGTCGCGCCGCGATAGAAGATGCGGTCCACGGCCAATACCGGATACCAGACAGGAAAGGTTTTCGCCGGCCGGTTGTTCAGGGTCACGAACACATCCATGAGCCCAAGATGAGTCCGCATTTGGTATTCCGCCTGCCGGGCCCAATCATTGAAGTCCCCGGCGATAATCAACGGCGCATGACGAGGGACGTGGGACCGGATGCGTCTCGTAAGCACCGAAAGCTGGCGCCGGCGTTCCGCGGCGCTGAGCCCGAAATGTATGCATATCACGTGCAGCGGCCGATCGACTTGCGGCAGCGCGATCTCGGCATGCAGCACACTGCGGCTCGCGATGGGATTTCCCGATACGTTGATGTTTTCCCAGAAGCGGATGGGATACTTGCTGAGGATGGCGTTTCCGTGATGCCCGGCATCATAGATCGCGTTTTTCCCGTAGGCGCGGTGCGGCCATCTCCGGTCGGCTAAGAAGTCCGATTGCGGCGCGTTCGGCCAATCGTCGATCAACCATTGCCGGTACGCGTGGGCGCCTTGGATCTCTTGCAAAAAGATCAAGTCGACATCGGTTCGTTCCAATGCATCGCGCATCTGATGCAGGACGAAACGCGCATTGCCGGTGCTAAACCCTTTGTGGATATTGTAGGTCATCACCTGCAAGGTGAACGCCGGGGCGGCTCCGGCATCGCGGGGCAACGCCGGCTCGGGACCGGAAGTGAGGTCCGGGCTCGGTTTGCTCCGGATTTTTCTTGCCACGAGCTTCATCAACGGCGTCGCCTTCCTTCGATTCGCCTTAGGTTGTGTGATCGGGCAGCACCTCAATCTGCCGTATGACGGCGCGCGTAAACTCGCCGCTTGAGGCCTGTCCCCCCAAGTCGCGGGTCCTGATGCCCTCCTTCTGGAGCACCGTATGGATGGCCTGTCGCAAGCGGCTAGCGGGAGCGCTTAAGTCCAGGTGATCCAACATCAAAGCCGCGGCCAGCATGATCGCCGTCGGGTTGGCGATCCCGCGGCCCGCGATGTCCGGCGCTGAACCGTGCACCGCTTCAAAGATAGCAGTATCGGCACCGATATTGGCCCCGGGTGCGACGCCCAGGCCGCCGACGAGTCCGGCGATCTCATCGGATAATATATCTCCAAACATATTGGTCGTAAGCAACATGTCAAACTGGTTCGGATTGAGCACGAGCTGCATGGCGGTGTTATCGACGATGCGTTCTTCGATTAGCAATCTGCCTTCGTATTGGCGTCCGATGTCGAGCACCGTCTCGAGGAACAGCCCGGTCAACGCCTTCAATATGTTGGCCTTATGCACGATGGTGATCTTTTTCCGACCGTGGCGAAGCGCGTATTCGAACGCGAAATGAGCTATCCGCCGGCACCCGGAACGCGTGTTGATCCCCGAGGCCTCGGCGACCGCCTTCGGATCGTCATCGATGGGGATGAAATGCTCAATGCCGACGTAGAAGCCTTCGGTGTTTTCACGGATGAGAACCAGGTCTACATCCTCGAATCGTCCACCGCGAAATAAAGAGCGGGCCGGCCGCACGTTCGCAAAAAGCTTAAATTCGTTGCGCAGGCTGACGTTTACCGACCGGTAACCGCCGCCTACGGGTGTCGTCAGCGGCCCCTTGAGCGCCAATTTCGTGCGCCGGATGCTATCGATCGTCGC
>JBOIDH010000432.1:0-2194 GCA_050740495.1 Gammaproteobacteria bacterium
GGCGTCATCTCGTCGCGGTGTTCGGTCCCTTTCTGGGTCACGCTCGCAAACCCGGCGCCGATGTCCACACCCTTGACGGCATTGATGCCCATCATGGCCTTGGCGATGTCGGCATCGAGCCGATCGAAGACGGGCTCTCCGAGACCCGGCGGCACGCCGGTGGCGACCACGTTGACGCGCGCGCCAATGGAGTTACCTTCCTTGCGCAGGGCGTCCATGTAGGTTTCTAGCTCGAGGACCCGATCCGGATCGGGACAGAAAAAGGGGTTCTGGTCTGCGGCCTCCCAGTCGCGGAGCTCGATGCGGTGGGGCCCGAGCTGAGCGAGATAGCCGCGGATCGCGATGCCGTAGCGCTCGCGCAGGTATTTCTTAGCGATCCCGGCCGCGGCAACCCGCATACAAGTCTCGCGCGCCGAGGCCCGGCCGCCGCCGCGGTGGTCACGGATCCCGTATTTCTGCTGGTAGGTGTAGTCGGCATGGCCGGGCCGAAACTGCGCGAGGATTTTGTCGTAGTCCTTGGAACGCTGATCGGAGTTTTCGATGAGGAGCCCGATCGGCGTGCCGGTGGTCTTGCCCTCGAAAACACCGGAGAGGATCTTCACGAGGTCGGCTTCACGCCGCTGGGTCGTGTGCCGGGAGGTTCCGGGCTTGCGCCGGTCGAGATCGCGCTGCAGATCCTCTTCGGACAACGCGAGTCCGGGCGGACAGCCGTCGACGATGCAACCATAGGCCGGGCCGTGGCTCTCCCCGAAAGTGGTAACGGTAAACAAGACGCCGAAACTGTTGCCGGACATGGGTGGTATTGTAACGTTAAACGCAGGGGCGTCGTGAGAGCGGTCCCCGCTCTGCTGTCAGCCAGCGCAGCACGAGAGCTGCGTCACGTCCTTCGAGAAGGTGAGGGCCGCGAGCTTGAGCCCCTCGACCATCGTAAGATACGGGTGATAGGTCCCAATAATATCCTTTGTTGTCAGCTTGAAGCGGATCGCGAGGGTGGCCTCCTGGATGACCTCCCCGGCCTCGGCCGCCAGCACATGCGCTCCCAGGAGCCGCTCGCTGCCGCGCTCGCGGATGAGCTTGATGAGTCCCTGGGTGTTGCGCGAGGCTTGTGCCCTCGGCACGTGCTCGAGCGGCAGCATCGCGGTCTCGATCTCCAAACCCTGGGTCCTCGCCTGCGCCTCGGTAAGGCCGACGCTTGCGAGCTGAGGATCGGTAAACGTGACGCGCGGCAGTGCCAAGAGGTCATAGACTTTCCCGGCGCCGGTCAGCGCATTCTCCGCCGCGAGTTGGCCGGCATAAGCAGCCACGTAGACGAACATCGGGTCCCCGATGCAGTCGCCCGCGGCGAAGATGTCGGGGTTCTCTGTCCGCAGGTGAGAGTCCACCTGGATCTCTCCTCGGCGGCCTAGGGTGACGCCCGCCCCTTCCAGACCGAAGCCCTGCGTGCTGGCGCGCCGCCCCGTGGTAATGAGCAACTGCTCGGCGGTGAGCGTCTGCTTCGCGCCATCTCTTTCGAGATGTACCCGGTATTCATCGCTGGTGCGCTCGACCCGCTCAATCCTGGTGCCGGTCAATACCGTGATCCGTTCGGCCGTCAAGTACTGGGCCAACGCCTCGCTGATCTCCGGCTCCTCGGCCGCGGCAATATGAGGCAGCGTTTCCACCAGCGTCACACGGACCCCAAAGCGCGCAAACAATTGCCCGAGCTCCAGGCCAATCGCCCCGCCGCCGATGACAATTAGGGTCTGCGGGAGTGCCGGCAGGCTCAGCGCCTCGGTCGAATCAAGGTAGCCCGCCTCGGCGAGCCCCGGGATGGGCGGCGCCGCCGGCCTAGATCCCGTCGCGACCAGGATCTTACCGGGTGCGTAAGCCTGGCCATTGAGGCGCACGCCCCGCCCGCCCGTCAATTGGGCGCGCCCGCGGAGGAGCGTGACATTCGGGTAAGCCGCTAGGACCTTAACGTATTTCTCTTCCCGCAGCGCCGCTACCAACTCATCCTTTTGGCTCACGACCCGCTGCCAATCGGAAGGCGGGGGACAGGCCGCCATGCCTTCGAAGTTCGGGTAGGCTGCTGAATAGCAAATCTCCGCCGCCTTGATGAGCGTCTTCGAGGGTACGCAGCCGATGTTGACGCAAGTGCCCCCGATCGTGCCTTCCTCGACAATCACGACCCTCGCGCCGAGCTCCGCGGCCTTGA
>JBOIDH010000433.1:0-2181 GCA_050740495.1 Gammaproteobacteria bacterium
CGTTACCCAACCTTGCAATACGGGCTCTTAACACCCAAGCAACTGTTCGGGTTGATTGAGAGAGGGACGTGGCGACGCACGCTCGGCGGCGGGATCAGAGTCCCAAGGACGCATCGGTCTACCACGTTCATTACAACACTATGCCTCAATATTTTTACTGAAACCAAGGGTTGTGGATAGGTTGGATATCTTCCCTGATACCCACATATCCACAACCCAACAAAATAATAAGAATCCATAAAAAAGAAAGATACAAGGATGCAAGGTTAGGATGAGGGGAATGAAATCAAACACATGCGTCGATTATTCCGATCCCCTCACCCCAACCCTCTCCCTGTGGGAGAGGGAGAAAAGACAATACCCTATGCCGGAAGGACAGGACGTAACCCAAAATTTCACGTATGTGTGGTTAGATTTGTTCAAGCTCTCAGATCAACGTTAAAAGAGTCAGATCTAAATACGGACACCCCATGACGGATGCCAATGAGATCGCCCAAGCGATGACGCCGCCGAGCCGCGGGCAGCGCATGCTCATGCCGCTCTTGTCGGCTGCCCTGTTTTTGGCCGCGAGCTCGGCCATTTACCACCTTCTGCAGGATCTGGATGTCAACCGCATGCTCGCCGAGGTGCGGCAGCATTCCCCCGGGCAATTGGGGCTCGCGTTGTTACTGACGGCCGCGAGTTACACGGCGCTCATCGGCTATGACTGGTCGGCGCTCCGTTACATCGGGCGGGCGGTGGCCTTTCGCACCGTGGCCTGCGCGGCCTTCTGCGGTTGCGCGATTGCGAATACCGTGGGCGTCAACATCGTCTCGGGCGGTTCGGTGCGCTACCGTATCTATGTCCCGGCCGGCCTCGGCGCCTTGGATGTGGCCCAGGTCACCCTCTTCGGCATGGTCGCCTACGGGATCGGAAACTTCGCCCTGGGGGCGGCCGCCTTGACCCTGCACCCGGATCTCATCGGCCGCTTCCTACCCGTTCCGCCTGGGCTATTGCATGGCCTCGGCGTCTCCGGATTGGCCCTGTTCGCGACGCTGGCCGTTCTGTTCTTTTTCCGGCGCGCGCCGATGCGGATCGGCCGTTGGCGGTTTCGATTACCGAGCGCGCGGCTCGCGCTGGCGCAGTTGTTCTTCACGCTCGCGGACATCGTGTTTGCCGGGGGGTGCTTGTACGTGCTCTTGAACGCACCGGATGTGCCTTTCATCGCCTTCCTCGCCGTCTATTCGATCGCGACGCTCGCCGGCATGGTGAGCCATGTGCCGGGCGGGCTCGGCGTCTTCGAGAGCATCTTGCTCCTGAGCTTTCATGGCTTGATTTCGACCGAATCCCTGGCGGCGGCGCTGTTGCTCTACCGCGCCGTCTATCACTTGGTCCCCCTCTCACTCGCCGCGGCGCTCCTTGCAGGGCGGGAGGCGCTCGATCGGGTCCGGCCATGATCGCCGGGACGGGGTCATCAATCTCCGCTCCTTTATCGGGAGCCTGAACGCATAACCCGAGGGCGCCGTGCTCGTAAATTGCCGTATAATGGTCACGCTTCGACGCACAGTTCCGGCAAGGCCAACGCAATCTCCGTAAAGGCGGCACGCTGACCTTGTCATCGTCCTTGAATACCCCGCTCATGACCCATCGTCTGTCCTGCAGCTCGAAGGTTTCCAAGGTCCTCGCCAGCGGGTCGACCAGCCAGAGATAGCTCACGCCGTAGCGTGCATAAGCGGGCATCTTCTGGATACGGTCTTTTTTGGCTGTGGCGGGCGATAACACCTCACAGACCCAATCGGGGACCACTTCAAAGCGTTGGTCCTCGGGAACGCGCGGCATCCGCTCCCTATGCCAGCCGGCGAGGTCGGGCACAAGCACCCCGGTATCGCGGACGAAGTGCAATTCTGGTTCGACGAAAATCCACCACCCCCCTGGACCACCGCGTCCTTTGTGATAAGCAGACCCAATGTCAATCTCCAGGGAAGAACACACAAGCGTGTGGGGTCCTGCCGGCCGCGGCTGGGTATGAAGTTGACCGTCGATAATCTCGCCGACCAGAGCTTCAGGAAGCCCCATCAATTGCTTATATCGGCCTGCTTGTTTGGCGTTACGCAGCATTATGTTCCTCCAATTGATCTCATTTGCGCTCCTAAGCAACCACGTGCACCTGCTCGTTCCCCCGAGATGGCAGTGAGGGTGCCC
>JBOIDH010000434.1:0-2170 GCA_050740495.1 Gammaproteobacteria bacterium
GATATCGCTCGCATAGCCTTGATACTCGGCGCCGGCGTCGATGAGCACGAGGTCGCCATCATTCAAGGTGTCCGAATTCTCCGTGTAGTGCAGGATGCAGCCATTCGCCCCACCGCCCACGATGCACGGGTACGCCGGAGACCGGCTTCCGCCCTCCATGAATGCGTGCAACAAGGCCGCCTCGATCTGGTATTCCTTGAGACCTGGGCGGCAGACCTCCATAGCCCGGCAATGCGCGGCCGCCGCCAAGGCGGCCGCTTTACGCATGACGCGGATCTCCTGCGGGCTCTTGTAAAGGCGCATCTCGTGCAACAAATGGCTCAGGGAAATGAATTCTTGCGGCGCCGTCACGCCGCTGCGATAGCGGCCCCGGACCTGGTTCACCCAGCCCATGAGGCGCTGGTCGAATTCGGGATCGAAACCCATGGTGTAAAACACCCGCGCTCGATTCTCCAAGAGTCCCGGCACGATGTCGTCCAGATCGCCGATCGGGAAGGCATCGTCGGCCCCGTAGCCGGCGCAGGCCCCTTCGAGCCCGGCGTGGCGTCCGTGCCAAACTTCCAAGGCCGGATCGTGTTCGCGGCAAAAGAGCAGGAACTCCCCTTGCGGCCGATCGGGGACCAAGACCGCGACGGCTTGTCGTTCGGGGAACCCCGTCAAGTAGAAAAAGTTACTGTCCGGCCGGTAGGGGAACTCCACATCGCCATTGCGGTGCCGCACCGGCGCGGCGGGTATGATCGCCATGCCGTCCGAATTCATCATATCCATCAGGCGTTTCCGCCGCCGCATAAACTCGCGCTTATCCATCCGTCCGCAGACCTATTGGCGGTTCTAGAGATGCGCTAATGATACTTGAGCGAAACCCATGAAAACACCCTCATTCGATGTTGTTGACCGCCGTGGACTGCCGCTCTATAGTGAATTCTCCGAAGGCGGTTCGACGGCAAGGCGATCCAAGTGCAAGAACCTTTACATATCGAGACGCTGGAGACGCGTGTCGACGAGCTAATCCGTGCGATCGAACAATTGAGTGGCGAGAACAAAGCCCTGCGAACGCAACGCTCGGGGCTCATGGCCGAGCGGGCGGCGTTGATCGAAAAGACGGAGCTCGCGCGCTCGCGGGTGGAGTCGATGATCACGCGCCTGAAAGCGATGGAATCTTGAACATGAGTGAAGAGCACCGTCCGGTAAGTGTGGTGATTATGGAAAAAGAATATCTCGTCGCCTGTAATGAACAGGAACGCGAAGCCTTATTTCATAGTGTCGAGCTCCTCAATCGCAAGATGATCGAGTTACGCGACCACGGGAAGGTGAGTGGCGGTGAGCGCATTGCGGTCATGGCGGCTCTCAACATCGCGCACGATCTCCTGGAGCACAAGCGCCAACAGGAAGCGTATACTAATAACGTGGACGCGTTCATGCGCAGAATAGAAAAGAAGATCACTGACGTGCTTGCCGGCGGCGAGCGCGTGCTAGCGTAGATTTATGGTTGACGCTCTCTGCGGCGTACGTCAACGGGCCGGGTATCCTTGAGCCTAATTGAGAAACCAAAGGAACTGACCGGTAGGTGATGTTGAGCAGTCCGCTCTCGTAGCGGAAGGCCTGATTCGCCTCGCGATGTTCCGTTCTTGAACCCTCGGTTCAAGTCGAAGGCCCGTAACGGCGCTGCGGAGAGCACCCTCTTTGAACCATGCCCCGGTACTGGCTCATGAAATCCGAACCGTCGACCTACGGCATCGACGATCTGCGCGCGCGTCCGCGCCAAACCGACTGCTGGGACGGCGTGCGGAATTATCAAGCCCGTAACATGCTTCGGGACGAGATCCGCCCCGGAGATCTCGCTTTCTTTTACCATTCGAGCTGTGCCGAGCCCGGCATCGTCGGCATCATGAAGATCACCGGCGCCGGCCGCCCGGATCCGACGGCCTTTGATCCGCGTGACCACCATTACGATCCCGAGAGTTCTCCAACGGCGCCGCGCTGGTATATGGTGGAGGTCCGCTTGGAGTGCAAGCTCAAGCGCACCCTCACGCTCACAGAGCTTAAACGCTACCCGGAGCTTTCCGGACTACCACTCCTCAAACGCGGAAACCGGCTCTCGGTGATGCCGGTCGAGGCGATGCATTGGAAGTTCATCCTCAGTCTCGTGTGATTGAGCCGCGCTGAAATC
>JBOIDH010000435.1:0-2170 GCA_050740495.1 Gammaproteobacteria bacterium
TCGGTTTCCGCGGCCCAGTCGCCCATTATGCCCCCTACCGCGAGATCATCACATTTGATATACCCTCGCACGATTTCGAGCGCTTGGTCGCCTACATCGATAAGAGTTTTGCGAGAACGGACGGGGGTACCGCGCTGCCCCTCGGCCGAGGCCTTTATGGCGACAGCCGCTTCTACCCGGCGCGCGGAGCATTTCATCTCTTCAACACCTGCAATACCTGGGCGGCTCGCGCCCTACAGGCCGCCGGGTATCCCATATCATCTGCCATCACGGCGGATACGCTGGCCTCCGAGGCGCGCGCCTTCGCCGATGCCCCCCAATCCAAACCGGCGAGCCGTTAATGCAGGTCTCGAGAAGTCGTCCTTTGCCTGCAAGACGCGGCGGCGCGTCATCGCCGCGCTCCATTTCATCTGATGAACTCTAAGCACCGGCGCCGGTCGTGAAGACACTGTCAGATTACCTTCGGAATGCCGAAATTCCAGCACGCGATGGGGCACCTGCTGCGAGATCTTGGCGCCGCGCGAGGCTGTGTGCGATCGCGCTGCTGCTGATATGGCCCTGGCCTCTGCAGGGGCAGGGCGAGCGGGTTGCGGTTCTGTTGAACGTGCAGGGCGTCATTGGACCGGCCATGGCCGACTACGTGCAGCGGGGCCTGCAGGCGGCGGAAGAGCGGCAGGCGCCTATCGTCATTCTACGGATGGATACGCCCGGAGGGCTCGACAGCGCCATGCGCGAGATCATCCGCGGCATTCTCGCTTCGTCCGTTCCGGTGGCCGTTTACGTGGCACCCAGCGGGGCGCGCGCGGCCAGCGCCGGCACGTACATCCTGTACGCGAGCCACATCGCCGCGATGGCGCCCGCAACCAATCTCGGGGCGGCAACGCCGGTGCAGATCGGCGGGTTCCCGGGCGGGGACGGCGACCGCGGCCGGCCGGCGGGCAAGGAGGGCGATGCCGAGAAGGAGAAGAAGGCCCCTGCGGCCCCGGATGAGGGAGCGATGGAGCGCAAGGTCATCAATGATGCGGTCGCCTATATCCGCGGCCTCGCCCAGATGCGGGGGCGCAACGCGTCATGGGCCGAGCGGGCGGTGCGCGACGCAGCAAGCTTGTCGGCCGACGACGCCTTTAAGCAGGACGTGATCGACCTCGTGGCCGCGACTGTAGGTGAGCTCCTGAGCAAGATCGATGGCCGCAGGGTGCATGTCCTCGGACAAGAGAGGGTGTTGCACACGGCGAAGCTCGATGTGGTCACGATCGAGCCGGATTGGCGCACTCGACTGCTGAGCGCGATCACCGATCCCAATATCGCCTACCTCCTGATGCTCCTCGGCGTCTATGGCCTGATCTTCGAGCTTGCGAACCCCGGGCTTATCCTCCCGGGGGTGCTGGGCGCGATCTGTCTGATCGTGGCGCTCTATGCATTCCAGCTATTGCCGGTCAACTACGCGGGTCTGGCGCTGATCCTCCTCGGTCTAACGTTCATGGTCGCCGAGGTGTTCGTGCCGAGCGCCGGTATTCTCGGCATCGGCGGCGTAGCGGCGTTTGCAATCGGATCGGTGATCCTGTTCGATACCGGAATCGAAGGCTTCGAGGTGGCTCTTCCATTGATCGGCGCCATCTCGCTTCTGACGCTCGGCTTTTTCGTCGGTGTGCTGGGCGCAGCCCTGAAGGCGCGCGCACGCCCGGTCGTCACCGGCCGCGAGGAACTGCTTCACGGCATCGGTGAGGCGATGGACGACTTCGAGGGGATGGGGCGCATCCACATCCACGGGGAGGACTGGAGCGCTCGCTCACAGATCATGGTCAAACGCGGCCAGAAGGTGCGTGTCACCGCTATAGACGGCCTCAGGCTTGACGTAGAACCATTGAAGGAACAATAAGATGCAAATCTCGACGGCACTCATCCTGGTCGCCCTTGTCGCGCTGCTGCTCTATATGTTTCGGGTGCTGCGCGAGTACGAGCGGGGCGTGGTGTTTCTGCTCGGGCGTTTTTACAAGGTAAAAGGCCCGGGACTGGTGATTATCATCCCGGTGCTCCAGCAGATGGTGAAGGTCGGTCTCCGTACCGTCGTCAATGACGTGCCGACGCAGGATGTGATCTCACGGGACAATGTCTCCGTCAAGGTGAACGCAGTGATCTACTCGCGCGTCATCGATGCTCAGAAGGCCAT
>JBOIDH010000436.1:0-2163 GCA_050740495.1 Gammaproteobacteria bacterium
GTATGAGAAACTACAAGATTGCGCTGGTGAGTGACTGGTACTACCCACGGGTGGGCGGTATCGAGTACGCGATCGACGCACTCGGCCGCGGGCTGGTCGCGCTGGGTCACGAGGTGCACATCATCGCGCGGCTTTACGGCCGCGCCTTGGCGCACGAAGCCAGCAATGGCCTGCCGATTATTAGGCTGGAGGGTTTCCCGCTATCGGAGCATCTCTTGTCTCCCCGGGGATATGGGTCGCTGCGAGAAACCTTGCGCGCGGGGGAATTCGATATTATTCATAGCCACGGCCTCGACTCGCCGATGGCGATGGTGTCCCTCACCATCGCCGCCAAGCTCGGGATCCCGGGCATTATCACTAGCCATTCGCTGCTCGGGGACTCGCTGCCACAGCGCGCGCTCACCGCGGGAGCAAAGCTTTTTCTTAGGCGTGCACAAGCGGTCATTGCCGTAAGCTCTCCCGTCGAGCGCCAGGCACGGGCGATGTTCACGGGCGCGGTCTTTCGCATCCCGAACGGTATCGATACGCACTCGCCCAACGGAGCGCTGCAACCCATCGCCCTGCCCCAAGGCCATGGGCCGGTGGTCGCCACGGTGGCGCGGATGAATAAACGCAAAGGCGTCCTGGATCTCGTCACGGCGGCGGCCATGCTGGTGAAAAAGCACTCAAACATTCTGTTCCTAATGATCGGCGACGGGCCGCTGCGACCCCGCCTCGAACAAGGGATCGAGGAGTCAGGGCTCGGCCGGCATTTCCTGTTTACCGGTGGCGTGTCCCGCGCGACCGTATTACACCTTCTTGGTCAGTCCGATGTCTTCGTCTCGCCTTCGCCCCGCGAGGCCTTCGGGATCTGCGTGCTCGAGGCGTTTCTCAAAAAGGTCCCGGTCGTGGCCCGCGGAAACACCGGGGTTGCGGACATCATCAGCCACGAGCGGACGGGCTTCCTTGCGGACGACGTGGCCGGCATTGCACACTATATTGATACGCTCATCCAGGACCCAGAACTGCGTTCGGCCGTCGCTCGCCGGGCTCACGAAGAACTCAACAAATACCAGTGGAACACGGTCGTCAGGCAGGTTGAGCAGGTTTATGCGCATGCCACTCGTGAAACGGGCCGTTATTTCGGTTGATGTAGAGCAAGACTGTCCGCCGTTCCTCGAATCAATGCGCGGCGTCAAGGTGGGCTTGCCGCGGCTACTCGCGATGTTCGCGGCCGAAGGCATATCGGCAACGTTCTTTTCCACCGGCCGGATCGCCGAGCTATATCCCGAGCGCATCAGGGATATCTGCGCCGGAGGCCATGAGCTGGGCGCTCACGGCTATTCACACCGGCGCTTCGATCGCATGGAGGACGCTGAAGCAAGCGCCGATCTGGCGAAGACTCGGCGCGCGCTCGAGCCATTTGATTCGCAGGTAATTTCCTTCCGTGCGCCCAATTTGCGGCTGCCCGAACGCTATGTGCCACTCCTGAGCGCCCACGGCTTCCATGTCGATTCGTCGCTGGCCGCTTACAAACCCCCTTTCGCGCGTACAACCGTGGTCGCAAACGGCATCATCCGCGTTCCTGTGTCCGTGACCTCCTCCGTACTGCGGCTGCCGTTACCGCTCGTCAAGGCCATGCTCGGGCGGGCACGCGACCCGGTGATGTTCGTGCACCCCTGGGAGTTTGTCGATATGTCGGGGACGGGGATCCGCCTCGATTGCCGCTTCAATACCGGCGAGCCGGCGCTTGCAAACCTAAGTGCGGTCATTCGCTGGCTCAAAAAGACTGGCTATCGATTCCTGACCTTAAGCGAGTTTGTCTCTCAGACCACGCGGGATTGAAGGGTAAGTACGCGAGCGTATCGCCGAGGTGCCGGCTTAACGCGTAACCACGGCCCGCTAGCATCGCCTCGCAGCGCTTTCGATCCTCGCGGTCTATATACTCATGCTCATAGATCACGGCCCGCGGACGCAGATTTTCAAAGTCGACCTGCCGGAGGATTTCGTGATCGTGCCCTTCGGTATCGATGCTTAGAACATCGACCCGGGTAACTGCATGTTTCCGCAGTAAGGAGCTCAAGGTGACGCAATGCACGATCTCCTCGACAACGTAGCGTTCGAGGTCGGGGATCGCCCAGCGGTGGGACAGCAGCACCTCGCGATGAAAAGTGCCCAAGCCCG
>JBOIDH010000437.1:0-2146 GCA_050740495.1 Gammaproteobacteria bacterium
ACACGCGAACCGGCTATGGCATGACGGCTACGGGCGTATTAAAGCAGGGAAGCTTCGAGAATTCCGTGAGAAATTCACGTTTTGACGGGCATCGCACTCGGTGTACGACGGGTGAGCGCAGCCGTGTTTAGGTGCTCCTAAGGAAGTTCTGCAAGAGTGTCGCGAGCAAGCCCGTATGCGCGAAGCCGCGGAGCGAGTCGCGAGACACGAGCACACGACAAAGCAGATGGGCTGCGCAGTAGCTTTTGCAGAGCTTCCCTAATCCGACTGTGTTACAAGGCGATCAAGGGATGCCATGCGAGGAGAATCGGGCGAGAAAGCGCAGTTTACACGGCAGTAAATGAGCATTTCGAGCCCGATGCCAACGAAGCAGGGCGCCCTTCAGCAGCTTGTAACACAGTAGGACTAATAATGTATGAGAGTATGCACGCGATACTCGGCCAACCGCACGCGGCCGCCGAGCGCATCGAGCTCGACGACGAAGGCGCAGCCCGCGACCTCGGCGCCCAGCTTCTTGATGAGCAGACAGCTCGCCGCCGCCGTGCCCCCGGTGGCGATGAGATCATCGATCAGCAACACCCGGTCGTTCGCGGTGAGCGCGTCTACATGCACTTCGAGCCCGGCCGATCCGTACTCGAGATCGTAGTCGGTTCGCGCCACGTTGTAAGGAAGCCTGCCGGGTTTGCGCAAGGGGACAAACCCGACGCCGAGCTCCCAAGCGACGAGGCTGCCGAAGATAAATCCGCGCGCTTCCATTCCCACCACGGCCGTGAGACGTTCGCCGAGGAAGGGGTGGAGGAGTTGGTGCACGGTGAGGCGCAGGGTCGCGGGGTCCTTGACCAGCGGGGTAATGTCTTTGAATTGGATCCCGGGCTTGGGGAAGTCCGGGATATTGCGGATCTTGGCTTTGAGTCTATCCATGGCCGGGAGAATTATCTCTTGCGCCATCATAATGATATTTTTTATCCCCGACCAGACGAAGCTCTGCCATGCACCGGTGGGATGTCAGCCCGAAAGAAGCCGTCGCGATCCAAAGAGAGTTATGCGCTCAGGTCGTGCTTACCGATCGGCTGGGCCCGGTGCAGCGGGTCGCCGGGATCGATGTCGGTTTCAAGGAGCGCGGGGCCGTGGCGCGCGCGGCGGTCGTGATCTTACGCTACCCGGATCTCATGCTTGTAGAGCACGCGGTCAGCGAGCGCCCGGTCCAATTTCCCTATGTGCCGGGTCTATTGTCGTTTCGCGAAGCGCCGGTGGTATTGGACGCCCTAGCCACGCTTGCTCATGTACCCGACCTGCTGCTCTGTGATGCTCAGGGCTATGCCCATCCGCGCCGTTTCGGCCTGGCCTCGCATTTGGGCGTCATCACCAATACGCCATCGATTGGAGTTGCCAAGACACGGCTGATCGGCGAGCATGCGCCGGTACCCCCTCAGGCGGGTGCATGGGCGCCGTTGCGTGATCGGGACGAGATCATCGGCGCCGTGCTCCGCACCCGTACGGGAGTGAAACCGCTCTATGTCTCGGTGGGCCATCGGGTGTGCCTCGAAACAGCGCTGCGCTTCGTGATGTCATGCGTCACAAAATACCGCTTACCGGAGACGACACGGTGGGCCCACCGGATCGCCTCCGGCCCGTGAGTCGCGCTATTCCTCGGCGCGCGTATCCACTGGGACGGGCGGCGCTGTTCGCGCTCGGCATCCTCCTCGCGGTGGCGCGCGGAGCGGACGCTGGCGAGCCGGATGAGTATGGCCCGGCGCGGCTGCGGATGGTCGATACGATCGAGGAAGAGTTTCGCTGGACCGCTAGCATGGTCGGGCTACTCGATCCCACTGTCGCCGAGATCATGCGCAAGGTACCGCGGCATCGCTTTGTGCCCGACGACAATCAGGGGAATGCTTACCTCAACCGGCCCCTTCCGATCGGCTACGGACAGACGATCTCGCAACCGTATATCGTCGCCTTGATGACCGGTCTCCTCGCTGTGGAATCCGCCGCCGTGGTGCTGGAGATCGGCACAGGATCGGGCTATCAGGCCGCGGTGCTGGCGGAGTTGGTCAAGGAAGTCTACACGATCGAGATCATCGAGCCCTTGGGGAAGCTGGCCCGCGAGCGTCTGCGGCGCTTGGGCAAGCACAACGTGCACACC
>JBOIDH010000438.1:0-2140 GCA_050740495.1 Gammaproteobacteria bacterium
CGCCGAGATCGAGCGTGATCCGCTTCGCCGCAAGGCCGAGATCGCCGCGGTGATCGCCAGGACGCGCAAGCACCGAAGTCTGTAATTTGTGTGATGCCGCCAGTGCGTAAGCGGAACGCAGCCTGGCCGTGCGGCCCGCTTAGCGCTCCGGTATCGTCTGCGGGGAGGGGGTCATGCGCGCCGAGCCCGCTCCCGTACGTTCGAGCGTCGGATCGAAGCGGTCGGTCACATTGATGACGATGAATAATAAGACCAATGCGATGCCTACCCCGGCGGCGAGATTCGTATCCAGCGACTTCCGAAACAAATGGCCGTTGATCACGACGTTAACCAGAACCAGCGGAAAAATCACGACGGTTCGAAAACCCTGCGTCAACGGGACGTCCGGTATCAAGCTGATTAGCCCCAGCGAGAAAACGACGGCCAACCCAAATCCCGAGGCGATGCTGGTAAAGGCTGTGACCATTTGGGGGGCCCGGAAGGTCACCCCGCGCACCGCGAGCAACAATACGATGATCCCCACCGTAACCGCGGTATCGGTTAATCCCATGATCGCCGCGGATTCGATCGGCACCTTGGAGACATAGACGCCGAAGCGAATAAGCGTGTAGACAACCACACTCGTGATCAGCAACGCATACGAGGTTGGAAGGTGCTGAGGCCCTTTCTCAAGCCGAGTGATCCCAGCCAACGTATCGACGAAAGTTTTTGCTGCGTACAACATATCAAGTCCTCGCATCAAGCCGGGCGCTAAAAACGCCGCGGCAAATCAGGTTGTAATCACGTCCTCCACGCTTTGGCGTGCGCCGCGAAGGCGTGCGTTTCGGAGTGTAGTCTATGTCAAAAGTCTTGGATTAGAAATGCTGCCCTAGTATAAGCGCGTAATGCGATATCCAGCCCGCTCCAGCAACGCCGGCACTCCTTTGTCCCCGGCGAGGTGTAATGCGCCGAGCGCAACAAAGGTATTCCCCTCCTTCAGCCATGGCTGCATGCGCGCGGCCATGCGGCGATTGCGCCTCCAAAGCAGGCTGTCCAGGAAGCGTTGGTAGTATTGCGCCGAGCTGGTTTGATACTTGCCGGCAAGCGCCATCAATCCCCCGAGATCGCGCTTTAGATACAACGCGGTCAGCGGCTCGAGGTCTTGCTGCAGCAGCTCGTAGTGGCAAACGGCATCCCTAAGCAAGGCGATTTGGTCTTCGAGGCGCAGATCACCCAATGCCCCTGCCTGTTCCGCAAGCGACTCCAGTCCCGAAATCGCCATCCCATGCGCCTTGGCTCGCTGCATTAACGCGAGATCGAGCGGTAGCAGGCCGGAAGGCGGAGGTACGCTGAGTGTCATATACGCGGCCCAAGGCTTGATGCGATGCGCGATTTCCGCCGTAATACCGTAGCCGGCAAGAAGCGGTTCGGCGGCGCCTGCGAGTTCCGCGCCCACCTGCTCCCGCAGCGAGGTCGCATCGCCATAAAACATCAGGTTCGAGAATTCGGCGATGCCGGCCTCATCGAGCACGGCCTCCATGACAAAGCGGCGACTTTGCTCGAAGCTCGACGAGACCACTCGGGGTAACTCGAGCACGCGCCGATCGCCGAGATGGATCGTCCCGAAAATATGACTCGGTGGAACACCCGCTTTCGAGATCCGAAATAAAAGCCCCTGTGCATACTTGACGGCCGCGAATGCGGCAGGCGTCGCGGCGGGCACGAGCGGTTTACATTCGAGCGCCCGGCACGGCCCCGCGAGACTCCAGAGCAGCGCAACGGCCAGGAACTGTTTCATCGATAAATCAAGCCGTTGTCTCTTGGTTCGCCAAGGCGGTGACGCTCGCCCTGGCGGCGCGCCGGCGCTCTTCTAGCGCGCGCTCGCTCCCCACCGCCCGGCCGCGCATGCGCGCAAGCCGTGCCTCGCTTATAGGTTCACGCAAGGCGCTCAATGCGTCGAGCACCCCGAGCAGCGCCGCCGGCCGATTGCACATGAGCACCATATCGCAGCCGGCCGCGAGTGCGCGCTGCGCGCGTTCGCCGTGAGCGCCGGCGCCACCGGCGCCCGCCATATCGATATCATCGCTGAAGATGGCGCCCTCAAATCCGAGATCCTTCCGCAACACCTGCCGCAGCCATACCTCCGAGAAACCGGCGGGCG
>JBOIDH010000439.1:0-2136 GCA_050740495.1 Gammaproteobacteria bacterium
GAACAGGAGATCGGGCTGGGCCACCTCGCGATCGGCGCCTGCTCCAAACACGACATCCATCGGGGCATCCAAAACCGTCCCGAGCTTGCGCGCCCGCACATGGGCGAGGAGCAGGAACTCCAGATTGCGGGAGATCTGCTGGTGTACGGTCGTGGGCGAGGGGACCATGACGATATCTCCATCGAAGAGCTCGTAACGCTTGTCGCTCGTGGCGACGAGCGACCGATAGTCCTCGTAGCTGAACCGGATATGAGGGTTGGGGATGCTCACTGTATTCACCTCGCGCGCCCTGGGTATCTTCAAAAGTAAGCGTAGCCCGCAATGGAGCGCAGCGCAATCCGGGAATTCTTTTTCTCCACGATAGCGCGCATGGCCTACTTCAGCGCGTTAGGCTAACATCCCCAGTTTGATGATTCATAATCTCGCCTGATGAGACTTGGTGAAGCTAAGGCGATCGTCGCAGGCGGCGGCTCGGGCCTCGGTCTGGCGGCGGCAAGGCGCTTGCTCGAGGCCGGCGCGCGCGTAGCGATCCTGGACATTCAGCCTGCTCCTGCCGAAGCGCTGGCCGAGGCCGGCTCGGACGGCCCTCTTTTTCTCGAAACCGACGTCACCTCGGAAATTGCGGTGGACCGGGCGTTCGAGATCGCCGCCGAGCGGATCGGCGGGATCACCTTGGCCGTCAACTGCGCCGGTATCGTGCAGGCCCAACGCGTGCTCGGCGCCGGGCGCCTGCTCGATCAGGCGGAGTTCGCGCGGGTCATCGCCGTCAATCTCATCGGCACCTTCACCGTCTGCCGCGCCGCCGCCAACCACATGCAACACATTGCGCCGAATGCCGAAGGGGAACGCGGTGTCATCATCAACACGGCCTCGATCGCCGCCTACGAGGGCCAGATCGGCCAAGCCGCCTATGCCGCCTCCAAAGGTGGTGTGGTCAGCCTCACGCTGCCGCTCGCCCGCGAATTCGCCGCGCTCGGCATCCGCGTCATGGCGATTGCGCCGGGTCTCTTCGATACCCCGATGCTCGCGGGCCTGCCCGAAAAAGCGCGCACCGGCTTGGCTCTGCACGTCCCTTTTCCCAAGCGCTTAGGCAGTCCCGGCGAATTCGCCGCGCTCGTTTGCCATATCTACGAGAATCCGATGCTGAACGGCGAGGTCATACGCTTGGATGGCGCGCTGCGCATGCCGCCGAAATAAGGAAGCTCTGCAAAAGTGCCGATCTGGATTCCCAGCGCACAGCGGGCCGAAGCGGCCAACATGACCCGTTTCATGGCCATGGTGCAAGGAGAGTATGTGCCGAGCGTCACGGACTATGCGTCGTTGTACCGCTGGTCGATAGTTGCACCGGAAGAATTCTGGCCCGCGGTTTGGCGCTTCTGCGACATCAAGCATTCCCGCGCTTGGGATACGGTGCTGGAGCATCCAACACGCATGCCCGGGGCGCGGTGGTTCAGCGGCGCGCGGCTCAATTTCGCCGAAAATCTATTGCGCCGGCGCGACCGGCATCCGGCCCTCATCGCCTGGAACGAGAGCGGCCGCTACCGCGCCGTCTCTTACGCCGAGCTTTATGCCGAGGTGGCGCGGCTCGCGCGCGCGTTACAGGCCGAGGGCGTCGCCGCCGGCGACCGGATCGCCGGTTTTTTACCCAATATCCCGGAGACCGTCACGGCCATGCTGGCGAGTGCCAGCTTAGGCGCCATCTGGTCGTCGTGTTCGCCGGATTTTGGACTCGCGGGCCTCCTGGATCGCTTCGGCCAAATCAAACCCAAGGTGTTGTTCACCGCCGATGGTTATCTTTACGGCGGCAAGTGCATCGATTCATTGGAACGCGTCCGGCAAGCGCTCCCGCAACTGCCCGAGGTGCAACGCGTGGTCACCGTGCCCTGTCTCGATGCGGGGGAAACCGCCCGCCGCTCACTGCCGCGGAGTGTCCTTTATGCGGATTTCCTAGCGCCTGAGCCAGCACCCGACGCGCGTTTCACGGCGCTGCCCTTCGATCACCCGCTGTATATCCTGTACTCCTCGGGCACGACCGGGAAGCCCAAGTGTATTGTCCACGGCGCCGGCGGCACGCTCATCCAGCACCTGAAGGAATTGGCGCTGCACACGGACCTCAAAGCCGAGGACCGGATCTTT
>JBOIDH010000440.1:0-2129 GCA_050740495.1 Gammaproteobacteria bacterium
GCATGTTTCCGCAGTAAGGAGCTCAAGGTGACGCAATGCACGATCTCCTCGACAACGTAGCGTTCGAGGTCGGGGATCGCCCAGCGGTGGGACAGCAGCACCTCGCGATGAAAAGTGCCCAAGCCCGAGCACCACTCGGGCAAATAATCACAATCCTCGCGGATGCGAAACAACACCCGTTGCTCTTCGCGGTCCGAAATAGCGGCGTTCTCAAAGATGAGGTTCGGGTGAGCACGATAGTTTTCTTGGAGCCTGGCGAAATAACACCGCGCCGGCTCGACCAATAGCCCCGGCCAGCGGTAACGCCGCACGTAGTGGTAGAGAGGATCGTAGATCACGCCGTCGTTGGCCCCGATCTGGACAAAAAACAAGTCCGGAATGGTAGCGGCGCAGTGGTTCATCACCTTGCGCAAGGTCGGCCACGGCGACAGACGGCATAGGAGGTCGAATAACTTGACCAAGCCCAAGCGAAGCTTGAGCCTGGTGTCGAGCGGTGGCACGCCCAGGGCCGCCGGCATGCGTTAGCGCGCAAGCAAGCTACGGTAAACCAGCAGCGTCCTTTGCCCGGCCGTCCACAGCGTCGCTAGGGCGAGAAGATAGATCACTTCGACCAAGAGGCCCGAGAGGAGACCGATGACCAGCAAGATCACCCGCTCCGGCCGGGTGACTAACCCTTCCGCGCATGCGATCCCAAGAATTTCCGCACGCGCCCGGACATAGCTCGTCATCATCCCGCCGAACATCGCGATGAATACCGCGGCCGTGGCGAAGGCGCGGCCTTCTAGCGCGAAGTGGTAGGCGATCGCCGCGAACATGCTCGCCTCCCCGACGCGATCGAGGAGCGAGTCGAGGAACCCGCCGAGTTCCGTCACCCGGCCCGTGATCCGCGCGAGCATACCATCGACCATATCGAACGAGCCGGCGCCCCAGAAAAGCAGACCGGCGGCTATCGGATAGCCAAGCAAAAACACGATACTAGCGGCGACCGATACGAGGCAGCTTATCACCGTGACTAGGTTCGGCGACACGCCGCAGCGCGCTAATCCATGTGCGACCGCATCCGCCAAGGCGAGCACCCCACGCTTCGGATAACTGCCTATCAGAACGGCGAGCCGCCATCCTCTTGTGAGCGCTTGGATCATGCTTGCAGCACCAGGCATAGAGGTTGTGAATAAATCTACTGCGCATCCCGATCGCGGCGCCGCGTGCTCGCTCGCTCCTCGCCTATCGAGTTGATATGTCTCGTCGCTCACTCCGCGGCTCCTTGCGCTCGGAATGCTCGCGACGATTTATTCACAACCTCATAGTCGAAGGTGGCACTTTTTCCACGCTCGCGTGGAGAGCTGAGAGCTTGTGAACAAATCTAACCACACATACGAGAAATCTTGGGTTACCTTTCCAAGGTCCCTGTCCTTCCGCAACAGACATCGTCTTTTCTCCCTCTCCCTCCGGGAGAGGGTTGGGGTGAGGGATCAAATCAGCGACGAAAGTGTTTGCTTGACTCCCCTCATCCTAACCTTGCATCCTCGGCGCGCCAAGCAGGGCCAATCCCTGGCCCTGGCTCTCTCCCTGTGGGAGGAGGGACTATCAGATTCGTCGAAGTCGGTCTGTATAACTTTTGTTGCGTAAGGATCTACTGCGCTCGTTACGATTTCTTCACAAACTCTGAGGGGATCCTAAGCGATGGCCGCCGGGACCTCCCGCCGCGTCTGATCGGCAAACTCATGGGGATCGCGAAAACCGCCTTTGATGAAGGCTTCCGTCATCCGAAAGGCCTCGTCATCCTGGACCTGAAACGGCGGGTGTTTGTAAAAAAACGCCGAGGGCGCGTGCAACACCCCGGATTGGCCGCGCACCAGCGCCAGTTTGGCGCAACGAATGGCGTCGATGGCGACCCCCGCGGAGTTCGGCGAGTCTTCCACCGACAGCCTTAACTCGATATTTACCGGGACATCTCCGAAGATCCTGCCTTCCATGCGGATGAAACACACCTTGTTGTCTTTCTGCCACGGGACGAAGTCACTTGGACCGATATGGATGTTCTCCTCGGATAATCTCTCCCCCGCGACCGATTGGACCGCCTCGGTTTTCGAGCGTTTTTTCGATTTCACCCGGGCACGGTTCAGCAT
>JBOIDH010000441.1:0-2127 GCA_050740495.1 Gammaproteobacteria bacterium
GCACCGGCCCGGCGGGACTCGCGTGCGGCCATTTCCTGCACCATCGATTCGATGTAACGCTGTACGAAAAGAACGATTATGTCGGCGGACACGCAAATTCCGTCACGGTGGAGCACAAGGGCGAGACGGTTCGCTTCGATACCGCCTTCGTCGTGTTCAATAACGCCGCTTATCCGCTCTTCATGCGGCTGCTGAGCGAATTGAACGTAGCGAGCATGTACTGTCCGATGAGCTTCAGCTTCCAGATCTATCCCGATGGCCTCCAGTATATGACCCGAGGCCTGACCTATTGCTTTTGCGATCTCGAAAATCTGCTGAGCTGGCGTTTTTTGAGGATGCTTCTTGAAATGCTGAAATTCTACCGCAACGCCCCGGAGGTGCTCAAGGACAGTAAATATCGCGACTACAGCATCGCCGGGTACGTGCGGGAGAAAAACTACAGTGAGGACTTCCAGCATCGCTTCTTGATCCCGCTCATCGCGGTCACCTGGTCTCTGCCGCCGGAGAAGATGTTGGACTATCCGATAGTCACGCTGGTCGAGTTCCTGTATCACCACGGCGCGCTGCAAGGCCCTCTGGGGCGCAAACATTGGCGAACCGTCGTCAACGGAAGCCGGTCTTATGTGGAGAAAATCACAGCACCTTTCAACGATCGTATCCTCACCAATCGCGGCGCCGCGTGCGTTAGGCGAATGAACGGGAAGATCCAAGTCAGCGACAGCCACGGCGGGGTCAAGACCTTCGATCACGTGATCTTCGCCTGCCATGCCGACCAAGCGCTCGCGATGCTTGGGGATCCCACGCCCCTGGAACAGGCGTTACTGAGTAAATTCAAATATCATCGCAGCCGGGTCGTCGTACACACCGACACTTCGATGATGCCGGCCAAGCGGCGGCACTGGGCGGGCTGGAACTATTACGTTCACTACGATCGCGGCCATAATCCACAGTCATCGACGACCTATCACATGAACACCCTGCAAAAGGTGTCTCCGACGGCGGATTATTTCGTGACCTTCGGCGATATCGACCGAGTTAACGACAAACAAATCCTCAAGGACCTGAGCTACGAGCACCCTATCTTTGATCTACCCGCCATCAATGCCCAGCGGGAGTTGCATAAGCTTAACCAGAATGGCCTGAGCTATTTTTGCGGATCGTACTTCAAGTACGGTTTCCACGAAGACGCCTTCCGCACGGGGATCGAGGTGTGCCGGGCGCTCACGGGAGAACCCATCTGGGAGCAACCGGAATTCGGGGGATGAAGCAGGCACCCATAGCCACCTGGCTGTCGCCAGGGCTAGAGAACACACTGCGCCGAGGTAACCCGTGGTGGCAAGGCGATCCGATGCCCGTAGCCCCGCCTATGCGGAGATGGGTTTTCCCGCGTGTGCTCTCCAACGTGGAGTCCGGAGGTCTCGCGCCAGTTACGATCGTGCGCGGGCCGCGGCAGATTGGCAAGACCACGTTGCTGGGTCAGGTGATTGCTCAGCTACTAGAGCAGGGTGTAGCGCCGAAGCGGCTTTTTCTCGTCCAATTCGACGATTTACCTGGCCTCGCGCGCCTTGAGCAGCCGATACTCGATCTCGCGTTCTGGCACAGCGACAACATTCTTGGCAAGTCGTTTCACCGCGCAGCTTCCGAAGGCGAGCAGGCTTACCTTTTCTTGGACGAAGTGCAAAACCTAGGGGAGTGGGCACCACAACTTAAACATCTTGTGGACCTCCATCCCGTCCGTGCGGTTGTCAGTGGAAGCTCGGCGCTGCGTATCGAGGCCGGCCGCGACAGCTTAGCGGGACGCATTTCAACCTTGGAGATGGGGCCGCTTCTCCTGCGCGAGATCGGGGAGATCCGGGGTTTCGGGAGTGTCGATCCGTATCTTCCGCTCGACGGGCTCGGACCCATGAAGCAGAAGGATACCTGGCTGGGGCTGCGCGAGCTCGGGAAAACGTGTGCTGAATTCCGGAGGCGGGCGTTTGCAGCGTTTTCCGAGCGCGGTGCCTATCCTATCGCACAGGCCAAGCCAGATGTGCCGTGGGAACAGATCGCCGACCAGCTCAACGAGACTGTCGTCCGCCGAGCGATTCAGCATGATTTGCGGATGGGGGCCAAGGGCAAGAAGCGCGA
>JBOIDH010000442.1:0-2115 GCA_050740495.1 Gammaproteobacteria bacterium
CCCAGAGCGACCGCTTGGAGCTACTTTGCATCCTCGTCGAAGCATTCGAGCGGGAGCACTATCCTATCCCGCCGCCCGATCCGATCGCGGCCATAGAACACTGTATGGAAAGCCGCGGGCTCACCCGAAAAGATCTAGAGCCGTTCATCGGCAGCCGGGCGCGAGTCTCCGAGGTGATGGCAAGGCGCCGCCCGCTGACCTTGCGCATGATCCGCCGCCTCACCGTGGGACTGGATCCCCACCGACGCTCTTATCCAGCCCTATCGCATAGTCGATCACCGGGCAGCTTGACCGCCCACCATGAAAGGTCGCGGTTAGCCCAGCATCTCGTGCACCATTGCGTGAGCGTATTGCGCACGGGCCGCCTTCGGCCGGCAGCCATGCGTCGGAACCCCAAAAGAGGGTTCCGACCTACTTGGGCTTGCCTTTTCCACAGACAGACCGTCTCCGGATTACCCGTGCGTGTGGGGATGATTCGCCAATCCGCAAATGATGCGGCTCGCGGGCGATCGGATTGCCCGTGCGTCGTATTCTCCGACGCAATGACTACGATCGTGAACCGGGCGGAGGCTTACGCCCGGGACGCCCGGCCATACTCCGTGAGGCTGTCCTTGCCGTGCGCACATCGCTACGCGCGGCACCCCTCGGCGCCCGCGAGCCCGGCGCGCGCGCCTGAGTCTCTGCGCCACGCCCGGCGCTCCGCCCAGCAATACCGCGTGAGGCCGTCCTTACCAGGCTAGCGCCGGTACGCGGCTGGATCGCGCTCGCACCCCAACGGCATTGTACCTGCGGGCGAGGTGCTCGCTCGGCCTGCCAGAGGTCATAAGCCAATTGGCCCCGCAACCAAGACTCAGCGTCCGGGCCATGCTTCGGCCCATCGAGCCACGCTTCTAAGCGGCGAGCCATCGCCGGCGAAATGGATGCCTTGCCGTACAGGACGCGCGATAACGCGGCGCGCGACACCCCAAGCTCCCTTGCCGCCTTGGTGACACTGAGACCCAAGGCGGGGATGATATCTTCCCGGATCGTCTCTCCGGGGTGAGGGGGGTTGTACATCCGTCCCATAGCGCTCTCCTAGTGATAGTACACGTAATCCAGGGCCACTACATCCTCGCCATCGAAGGCGAAGACCAGCCGCCAATTCCCACTTACCCAGACAGACCAGCGGCCAGCAGGTAAGCCAACCAAAGGATGCAAGTTCCAGCCTGGGATATTCATGTCTTGGGGCCTCCTCGCATCATCTAATTGCCGCAACTGCCGGGCCAGGCGCCTGGCATGCGCTGCTTGGATCCCAGCCTTCGAACCGGTCTCGAAGAAACGCTGCACGCCCTTGTGCCGAAAGCTCCTGATCACGGCAATGATTGTATCGTATAGCGATACACTTTGTAAAAAGCACCGCCCTCCTATCTTGAAAGCGGCTTGCGAAGAGAAAGCGGCGCTGAAGATCCTGGCCGTCACTGTGTTAACGAGCCTCGATGAAAAAGATATCAATGACCTCGGGTTCCGCTGCGATGTGAAGACGCTCGTGCTGTCGCGCGCCAGGCGCGCCCTCGCCGTCGGATGCGACGGCGTGATTTCCTCGGGCCTCGAGGCCTCGGCGCTCCGAGAAACCCTCAGAGAGCAGTTCCTCATCGTGACCCCCGGCATTCGGCCGGTCGCAAACACCGATGACCAAAAGCGAACCGTGGATGTCGAAAAGGCCTTCAGAAACGGCGCGGACTATATCGTCGTCGGCCGGCCGATCCGCGACGCACTGGACCCGCGGACAGCGGGCGAGGCGTTTCAGTCACGGATCGGAGTGTTGTTCGCGCCGAGTGGTTAGCCGCGCAGTGGCCGCGCCGGCGCGCGATACGTCAAGGCCGCCGCTCCTCCCCCAAGAGCCCGTCCAGTCCCCGGCTGAGCGCCTGGCGCTTCATCACCCGGAGCCTGATTGCCTTGGGTTCGGGCGAAGGCGCCCGCCAGAACAATCTGAAGGGATCTGACCTCAAGCTGCCGCTGAACGAGCTGATCGTGGTCACCGGTGTGTCGGGATCGGGGAAATCGTCGCTGGCGTTCGACACCCTCTACGCCGAGGGGCAACGCCGTTACGTCGAGACGTTTTCGCCCTACGCACGC
>JBOIDH010000443.1:0-2114 GCA_050740495.1 Gammaproteobacteria bacterium
GTGTAATGGCATACTCATAGTAAACACCTCGCCTGCTAACATAGTATCTTGGACCCGCGAGCCCCATGTGGGACTCATGGGCTATTAGCAGCATTATTTGTGCCGGGGGAGGTTGACTTTGAGGCCACGAGTGGCGCGTGTTATCACCGCTTACAGATGCTGCTGAGGCGGGGGATTTAGAGGTGTCATTAAGCTCCTACTCGTCAGTCTTCGTCTCGCGAGCGGTCGTTTTCATCGAGGCCGTCGGCCCAGTCATCTTCCTCATTTTCTTCCGCCGGCTTAGGATGTTTTGAACGCGGCTTCCAATCGTCGCTCGGTTTGGATCCTTTATCTTCATCCTCATAGCCGGGGTCTTGGCCGTTCGGCACAACGCTCTGTCCGATCCACTCCCCGGGAACCTCGATCGGCTCGATTTCTATATCGTACCATTCGTCAATATCCATTTCGTCAATTTCGCCGTTGGCATACTGAACCTCAATGACTCCACGCTCATCGTCCACATCGACGACCTCGAATTTCTGGCCACGCTCGATGTGTTCGTACCATCTCCCCGCGACCGGATCAACTTCGTTGCTCATCGTTCTCTCCCGTAGCCTGTCCGCGCCCCCTGATAGGACGATAACTTTACTGCAAAGCTTCCCTGGCGCAAGGCTATTCATTCACGCAACCCCCATATGGCACCTAAACGCTGCATGGGGCGCAACACGAGTCGGTAAGGCAGATCGGGGCCCGGCCGTCTGGCCTTACCGGGGAAGTCATGATGATCCCGGTGTTCGGATTCCCCGAGCAGCACCGCCGATGGCACGCGATAGCTGCGCGCCGTGCACCCCTCGGGATCCGGCACGCCACGGTGGGACATGACGTTGAACCAAAGCGTGCCGAAAGGCGACAAAAATGCGGGGACCAAAACCACCAGGGTGGACAACGCCCGCGATCCGCTCAGTCCCCAGACCGCCAGCCATTCCACCCACGGGATAACAAAACACCAGTTGTCGAGCCACGCCGTCTCGGGATAGCGCAGCTTGATATGGCGGCGCGCATTCCTCGGGTCATAGGGCCAACCTAGCCAGGCGTAAAGAACCGAGCGGGCCACGGGTGAGTGCGGGTCCTCTAGGGTATCGCAGTGGAAGTGGTGATGGCGGTGATTCGCGGCCCACCAGGACATGCCTCCTTGGTTGGCTGCCGCGCACGAATAGGCGATCACGAATTCGAACCAGCGTTTGGCCTTGAACGCGTTGTGTGAAAAGTAGCGATGCAACCCGAGCGTCATGCCGAGGATCGAGTGCCGGTTGCCTTGCAGGATAATCAAGATCCACGTCAGGGGCTCAAACAGCAGCGGCTTGACCGCCTCAAGGTCAAGGAGGATCAAGGGCACGATGTAAACGATGATCGTGCAAGTGCCGAAAATGCGCTGAAGGGTCCAGAACAACATTGGGTTATGATTTCGGGCTTAGGCGACGCGTGCGCCCATGAATTCAGTGATTATATTAGAAGACCAAGACGGAGGTTACAAAATCGGTGCGCGGAAATCATCCACTGCAAGCCCCCGAGCGCCCAAGCATGGCGCGTCAGCCGCGTGGTCTCGCGCTCTTGTTCGTGGTGGAGATGTGGGAGCGTTATTCGTATTATGGGATGCGGGCTCTGTTGATCCTGTTTCTGGTCACGGAGACCGGGCGCGGCGGCTTAGGTTGGACGGTCGAGCGCGCGGGACAATTGTACGGTTGGTACACGGGACTCGTGTACCTCACTCCAATCATCGGCGGCTACCTCGCCGACCGCTACCTCGGCACCCACCGCGCCCTCGTCGCCGGCGGTATCTTGATCGCGCTCGGGCATTTCTCTCTCGCGCTCGAAAATACCGTGGCGTTTTATTCCGGCTTGACCCTCCTGGTGTTGGGCACCGGGTTTTTCAAATCCAATATTTCCACGATGGTCGGCCAGCTCTATGGGCTTCATGATCCCCGTCGCGACAGCGGTTTTACGATTTACTACATGGGGATCAATCTCGGAGCGCTCATCGGCCCGCTCATCTGCGGCTATCTGGCGCACAGCAGCCGCTTCGGGTGGGGCTACGGTTTCGGGGCGGCCGGGGTCGGGATGCTGGCTGGGCTTGC
>JBOIDH010000444.1:0-2105 GCA_050740495.1 Gammaproteobacteria bacterium
GCGCGTATCTGCCGCTGCAAGACCAGGTGTTCCCCGACCGCGACCACTTCGGCCGTATTTTCTACCACCAAGCCCGGCTCTCGGCCCGCGGCATCCCGCAGATCGCCTTGGTGATGGGCACCTGTGTCGCGGGCGGAGCCTATGTTCCGGCGATGTCGGACGAGACCATCATCGTGAAGAACCAAGGCACGATCTTCCTGGGCGGGCCGCCGTTGGTCAAAGCCGCGACCGCGGAGACCGTCGATGCGGAGACGCTCGGCGGAGGCGAGGTGCATTGCCGGCTGTCCGGCGTCGCCGATCACCTGGCCGATAGCGACGCGCATGCGCTCCTCATCGCGCGCGCTGTCCTCGCGCATTCGAAGCCGCCTGCATCCGCTTTGACGCCAGACGCGGTGTCCGCGTCCTGCTATGCAGCCGAATCGATCTACGGCGTGATCCCGCGCGATCCGCGCTATACGTATGACGTGCGCGAAGTCATCGCGCGCCTCGTTGACGGCTCGGAGTTTCACGAATTCAAGGCCCTCTACGGCAAGACCTTGGTCTGCGGCTTTGCGCATATCGAGGGTTATCGCGCCGGCATCCTGGCCAACAACGGCATCTTGTTTTCGGAATCGGCGCTCAAGGGAGCGCACTTCATCGAGCTTTGTTGTCAGCGGCGGATCCCGCTGGTGTTCTTGCAAAACATCACCGGCTTCATGGTCGGCAAGAAATACGAGCACGAAGGGATCGCCAAGGACGGCGCCAAGATGGTCGCGGCGGTCGCGTGCGCGGCGGTGCCGAAACTGACCGTGATCATCGGCGGCTCGTTCGGGGCGGGTAATTACGCCATGTGCGGCCGCGCCTACGGGCCGCGGTTTTTGTGGATGTGGCCGAACGCGCGCATCTCGGTGATGGGCGGTGAAATCGCTGCCTCGGTCCTGGCGGCGGTCAAGCGCGAGGGCACGGAAGCGCGCGGGGAATGCTGGAGCGCGGACGAGGAACACGCCTACAAGGAGCAAATCCGCCAGCAATACGAGACGCAAGGTCATCCGTACTACGCGACGGCACGGCTCTGGGACGATGGCATCATCGACCCGGCCAAGACGCGCGAGGTCTTGGGACTGGGGCTGGCCGCGGTGAGGAATGCGCCGATACCCGCCACGCGCTTCGGTATTTTTCGCATGTGACGATGCCCGCGACAAAATCTTTATCCGTCACCATCGACCGGCGCGGGGCGTGTACCTTAATGCTACAGCGCCCCGAGCGGCACAACGCCCTCGATGCCGACCTCATCGGTGCCCTGCTATCCCACTTGCAAGCGCTGGACCGCGATCCCACGGTCCGCGTCGTGATCCTGACGGGGAGCGGTGAATCGTTTTGCAGCGGCGGCGATCTGGATTGGTTTACAGCCCTCGCCAGCCTGGAACCGGGATCTCATGGTGATGAGATCAAAGATTTCGCCCCGCTGTTACAGACCCTCCATGGATTGAGCAAACCGAGCATCGCTCGCATTCAAGGCCCGGCCTACGGCGGTGGTGTGGGTCTCATCGCTTGCTGTGATCTCGCTATCGCCAGCGACAGCGCCCGCTTTGCCCTTACCGAGCTCAGGCTGGGTCTGCTGCCGGCCATGATCGCGCCCTATATCCTTCAGGCTATCGGCGCGCGCGAGACCCGTCGGTTGGCGATTAGCGCCGAAGTCATCGGCGCCGAGGAAGCCCTGCGCATCGGCTTGGTACACCAGGCCGTCAAGCCTAGCGAATTGGATCGCGCGCTGGATATCCATATCGAGCGCGTGCTCAAGTCAGCGCCGGCGGCGATCGCCGAGTTCAAGCGCTCGACGGCGAGCTATTCGCCGCTAGCGCACGGAGATTTCGACACGGCTGAGGCCTTCCTTGCGCGGCTCCGCGGCTCGCCGGAGGCGCGCGAAGGAATCGCGGCTTTTGTGGAGAAGCGCAAGCCATACTGGCAAGACCGCTCGGCCTGAGAGTTTGTGTGAACAAATCTAACCACACATACGTGAAAATTTGGGTTACCTCTCCAAGGTCCCTGTCCTTCCGGGATAGGTATTGTCTTTTCTCCCTCTCCCACAGGGAGAGGGTTGGGGTGAGGGGATCGGAATAATCGAC
>JBOIDH010000445.1:0-2100 GCA_050740495.1 Gammaproteobacteria bacterium
CGCGCTTTTCGGAGCTCAAGCTTGCCCGCGATGGGAATTGCCGTTATTGCGGCGAGGGCGCCGCGTTTCCCGGTTATGCGGACTACGAGGAGTTCTGTCACGGGGCGGCGAGCGCTTGAGGCCCATGTGCTGTCCGATACCGGCGAACGCTATGGATCTACGGGAATGTGGCGGCGCACGCGATGAGCGTCTCGAGCTGGCTTCAATCTCTGTTTAAACTCCCGGTGCCCGTCGGCCCACCGGAGGCGATTCGCGTCTTCACGACGGCCGACCCGACGATAACCGCCGATGGCATTACCGTTGAGGAGGATGGCTGGATTATCGACGCCCAGCAATCCCGGACCGTGCGTCTCTTCGAGGTGCCAGACCCGGGCGCCGAGCAATGCCTGATTACCTACCGGGCCAAGATGAAATCGCAGGACGTAACGGGCCGGGCCTTCCTCGAGATGTGGTGCCGATTCGGTTGGCGCGGCGAGTTCTTCTCCAAGGGTTTCCAGCAATCGGTTCAAGGGACCACCGGCTGGGCTAGTTACGAGATTCCGTTTTATCTCAAGAAAGGCCAGCGGCCCGATCTCATCAAGCTCAACCTAGTCGTGGAGGGTGCGGGTAAGGATCTGGATGAAAGAAATCGAGCTCTTGAAGACGCCATTGGGTTAAGGGTCTCCAGCGCGCATAAGCGCAAGGTTCCGCCGGCCGTGCCTAAGTCTGCCTCCTCACTGCCAGTTTAGACTCGAAGCAATCTTGTGCGTCGGTGGAGTCCTCCTCTACAACTGCGCCAAGATCTCTTCGCTCATCTCGGCGTTCGAATAGACGTTCTGAACGTCATCGAGGTCCTCCAGCGCTTCGATCAAACGCGTCATCTTCTGGGCGTTCTCCAAGTCGAGGGTCGCGCTGGTCGAGGCGCGCATCGTGATTTCGGCGTTTTCCGGACTTAATCCTTGGGCAAGCATCCCGTCCTTGGCCTTCCCGAAGGCCTCGGGGGCCGTGACGACGTCAATCGAGCCATCGTCGTTTACCACTACGTCGTCGGCGCCGGCATCAAGCGCAATCTCCATGATTTGGTCTTCGTCGCTGCCCTTGGGGTAAGACAGCACCCCTTGTTTTTTAAATAGATACGCGACGGAGCCATCGGTGCCCATGCTGCCGCCGGCTTTGGAAAAAGCATGGCGGACCTCCGCTACGGTGCGGTTGCGGTTATTGGTCATGCAATCCACCAGAATCGCTATCCCGCCCGGGCCGTAGCCTTCATAGCGGATTTCTTCGAACTGCTCGCCTTCGACACCTCCCGTTCCGCGTTTGATCGCCCGCTCGACGGTGTCCTTGGACATGTTATTGGAGAGACCAGCATCCATGGCGGCGCGCAGGCGCGGGTTGCTTCCGGCGTCACCGCCGCCCATGCGGGCGGCGACGGTGATCTCGCGGATAAGTTTCGTGAACAACTTGCCGCGCTTTGCGTCCTGCGCGCCCTTGCGATGCTGGATATTCGCCCATTTACTGTGTCCCGCCATGATGATGCAATTTTCATTTTTTCCGAATAAAGAAAGTCTACCGCAAATCCGCGATCGAGCGATCGGGATTTGCGACACGAGCGGCCGTGCCAGGGTGGTATCGTGGCTGCCGCACTACAGCGGGAACGTTTGACGATTACGCCGACTAGGTGTCTAGCTCGCAGCGCGGATCGCGAAACGTATTGCCGTCGTTGCGTGAGCCGCTCAAAAAAGCTCATCGATCCCTTACCGTATCACGCCGCGTGTTTAAACCGGCCATACCGCAAAAAAAAGCCAACCTCCTCCGCTACGCGGTGTGACAATAGCATCCCGAAATGAGCCACCGGTAGCACGACGTTATCCGTTGCATTCGGTAATAGAGCTTCGCTCACTGCCACGGTGCCATCATTGGGTTTAGCGATCGCCGCGAACAGCCGTCCCAACCCGATGCTAGCGCTCCCCGCAATGGCGCCGATCTCGTGTTGGCCGTTCCAAGCCGGTAGATCTCCAAGCAGACCCTGCTTTAGGCTTTTCCTCAATACTGCACGGCCGCAGCCCGTCGATGCCAGCTTTGCCGCCGCGCGGCTCCCCTGATGAGGAGTGGCCAGCGTGA
>JBOIDH010000446.1:0-2089 GCA_050740495.1 Gammaproteobacteria bacterium
GTTAGGAAAGCATACGCCTCGGACGTGGCCGCCGGCGGGGTCGCCGGATGCCTCCAGCTCCGAGAGCGGCGGCCGCCGCCCGGCGAACGCCTCGCTCGTGGGGACCAAGAGGCCCTGATGCGGCTCTTCCGCCGACGAGCCATGGAGCCCGCCCCCGGGGCCCAGGCTCCTCCAGCGTGCAGGATGCGGCGCGTGATCGCCCCTCCGGGCCGCAGCGCGACGAATGACGGCCGGGGCGAGGCGGTCCGGTCGGCGACCTGGACCATTCCGTGCCCGATGACGGCGTCGCTGCGGACCTCGACCGATGTTGCGGTCGGCGAGACGTGGAGCGTCGCCGTGCTCCCAAGCGCCGCCAGATCGCGCAGGATCTCGGCGGAGAAGACATCCGAGATCCGGCCCTGCTGGAAGCCCGACTGCAGCGCATCACGCACCCCGTCGCGCACAATCCGCTCGATCGCGTCGCCCGAGAGGAAATTGGCGACCTCCGCGATCCACTGCTGGAGGCCGACCGTCACCGGGCCGACCGTCACCTGGAGGTCTTGATTCACGCCGATCGATAGCGAGACGCTCGCGAAGAACGTCGCGCTGCCGTCGCGACTGCGCGGTGACCGCCGCCAACATCCCGCGCATGCTGGCCGGCCATCGCCGATAGCGGGAGAATGACCGCTCTGACAAGCGCGCGTTGGCGATGAGCACGGGAACTCGCGAGCGGCGGCAGCAGTGCAATAGATTGGGCCAGAGCTCGGTTTCCATGATCACCAAGGCAGCGGGGCGAGCTCGTTCGATAAAGCGCGCTAACGCGCTGGGGAGATCGAAGGGCAGGTAGCAATGGCGTACCTCAGCTGCCCCATACTTAAACGGGTTAGCAGCGTGTAGGGCGGATGCCCGTGAGGGCGATCCGCCGCATGGAATTTATCACCACGTCCGTTCGGCGGAACACCCACACGGGCTTCCGCCTTACGCGCGTTGCTTCATCCAGCCTGTCATAGCTGGCTCTGGTAGTTGTAGGGTGTGCACCGCGCTTTTTGCGGTGCGCACGCGGATCATGCGTCGGTTCAGCATATCCGCATGTGGCAGTATTCGCGGCCTTTCCGCGTGCTTCCGGGCTACGCTCGCTTGAGGAGATTTAAGCATAACGGTGGCTTATGTGCACGAGGGTTCAGCTACAGGTAAAGCCATCGCACCATCCCGACCCGCAGCCTCGGAGGAAATGTCTTTCTCCATCCATCACTCAACCTTCATCGCCGCCGCGGGCAATACTTATTCCCAAAGGGCGGCGAGGCTAAAGGCGATCGCGTCGAACGGCGGGGCGCGGACTTCGTCGGATTCTTTAAGGGCGAGTTCGAGACGCCAGTGCCCCTCTTGCAAGGAAAACACTTCCAAGGTCTTGGCGTCGGGATCGATGAGCCAAGCATGGGCGATGCCGTGGGTCGCATAGATGCCGAGCTTGTCCACGCGATCCATCTGGGCCGTCGAGAGCGACAACACCTCGCACACCCAATCGGGGGGGGTCTCGAAGTAGGCCGTCTCGGGTAAAGCGGGCATACGTTCGCGTCGCCAGCCCGCCAAATCCGGCACCAGGATGTCTCGCCCCAAGTGTAATTCGGGTTCGTCGAGGATCCACCAGCCGCCGGGTCCGCCGGATCGACCTTTTTGATACGGCCCGGCCAATTCCTCGCCTAAGGACGATGATGCCAAGGCATGTCGGGGTGCCGGTCGCGGCAGCGTGATCAATTGGCCGTGGATGATTTGCGCGAGCAGATGATCGGGGACTTTGCAGAGATCCTCGTAAGTGGCGTCGCGTTCGGCTGGCGTCGACATGGATGGTATCCGGCTGGTTATAGAAGCGTGAGGGGACATTGTCTCCCGTTCGACCAACGCCGATCAACCGGGCGCTCATTGGCGCACCTCGTAGCAAGCGTAGCCGGCATGAAGCAACGCGCAATGCGGGAATTTAGTGGCAGAGGGCTATCCACTTGACTCAGGTTACCGCTACTGGTAGTGGTATAGCATGCCGCATCTGCCGAGCAGCCCCGAGCCGGAGGATTTTCCGCGGACTCTGGCCGAATTCGAAAGACGTTTTGCCGCC
>JBOIDH010000447.1:0-2075 GCA_050740495.1 Gammaproteobacteria bacterium
TCAGCCATGCTAGACACCGATCGTCGATGCGCTCGGGTAACACGATGGGCATGCGCGTATGGATGCGCAAGCGTTCGAGATGCCGGATACGATCAAGCTCGGCGACCAGCGCGGCCAAGCGCTGGTCCGTGATCGTTAAGGGATCGCCGCCGCTCAGTATGATTTCGGTGATCGATGAATCGCGCCGGAGATAGTCGAGGGCGCCTTGCCAACGATCCAAGCCGGCGTTGGCGCTCGCATACGGGAAGTGTTGCCGGAAGCAGTAGCGGCAATGGATCGCGCAGCCCCCCGTGACGATGAAAAGCGCACGGCCTTGGTACTTGTGCAGGACACCCGGACGGACCTGCGCGCCGAGGTCCCCGACGGGATCGAGCGAAAACTCTTTGGCGGTGGTTGCCTCGGGCGGTAGCGGAAATACCTGGCGTAACAGCGGGTCCTCGGGATCGCCCTTGCGCATGCGGGCGACGAAGCCGCGCGTTACCCGCAGCGGGAAACCAGTTCTTGACATTCCTGGCTGACCAAAGACATCGGGCGGTAGTTCTAAGCATCGAAGCAGTTCGTCGGGCCGCGAGATCGCACGCGCCAGCTCGATCTGCCACTGGGCACGCTGCTGGGAATGAAGCGTTTCGGTTATCATAAGCAACGATATCAGCACCGGGATTTAGACATAGAGATGACATCCTATAGTACCAATCAATTCAAGGCGGGGCTCAAAGTGATGCTCGACGGCAGTCCCTGTGCGATCGTCGAAAACGAATTCGTGAAACCCGGCAAAGGGCAAGCCTTCAACCGCGTGAAGATCCGTAACTTGAAGACCGGGCGGGTGATCGAACGGACGTTTAAATCGGGAGACACCCTCGAAGGCGCGGACGTGGTCGATCGAGAAATGCAGTATCTCTACTCCGACGGCGAATACTGGCACTTCATGGACGCCGCCAGTTTCGAGCAATTATCCGCCAGCGAAACCATGATGGCCGATGCGCGCCAATGGCTTAAGGGTCAGGAGACCTGTGTGGTGACCCTGTGGAACGGCGAGCCCATGTCCGTGGCGCCGCCGAACTTCGTGATCCTCGAGATCACCGAGACCGATCCCGGGATCCGCGGGGACACGGCCACGGGCGGAACGAAACCCGCGACCCTGGAGACCGGCGCGGTAGTAAAAGTGCCGCTCTTCGTCGAGGTACACGAGCTAATCAAGATCGATACGCGCACGGGAGCCTACGTGGCGCGAGCGAAGGAGTGATCTCTAGCGCCCGCCTCTCATCCGAGACAGCCTGGAAACCGGGCGCCTCATGGGAGGTCTTGAGGCTGCGGGCGGAGTTGCTGGCGAAAACCCGCGCCTTCTTCACTGCCCGATCCGTCCTGGAGGTCGAAACCCCGGTGCTAAGCCGCGCAGGGATCACCGATCCTCAGCTCCTGAGCTTGAGCACCCGGTTGCAATTGCCGGGCGCCGCGGCGCCCCAGGCGCTGTACCTGCAAACTTCGCCCGAATTCGCCATGAAACGCCTGCTGGCCTCGGGGAGCGGGCCCATCTATCAGATCGCCCGGGTATTCCGCGACGCCGAGTCCGGCCGCTTGCACAACCCGGAATTCACGCTCGTCGAATGGTATCAACCGGATTACGATCACCATGCGCTCATGGATGAGGCCGAGTCGCTCGTTGCGGATCTGATCGATCTCGGACCGTGTCAAAGGATGAGCTATGGCGAGGCGTTTGTAACCCACGCGGGCTTCGATCCCCACCGCGAGGAACCCTCTAAATTAGCGTTGCATGCGAAGCGCTTGGGCTTACACGTAGGCGGCGACGGAATGCACGATCCGAATCTTTATCTCGATTTGATTCTCAGTCATGTGGTCGCGCCGACACTCGGGAAGGGACAGCCCTGTTTCATCTACGATTACCCCGTCAGGCAAGCGGCATTGGCGCGCATTCGACACCATGAACCGCCGGTCGCGGAACGCTTCGAGCTCTTCGTTGAGGGGATCGAGTTGGCCAGTGGTTATCACGAGCTCGCGGATCCCATTGAGCAGCGCAGGCGCTTCGAGTCGGACCTCGAAGGACGCCGGCGTTCAGG
>JBOIDH010000448.1:0-2069 GCA_050740495.1 Gammaproteobacteria bacterium
CCGAGCCGGCCCCGAGCCCCGTTTGGTGATCTTGATCTGCCCCTTGTGCTGACCGCTGCTCCTTTCCTTGAGGTTCAGCCCGAACGCCTTGCAGTAACTGCCGCTATTCGCATACGCCCGTGGGTCCTCCGACAATCCGCTGGGTGAGGCGATGAAGACTCGATAGCCTTTGAGATCATCAGGCATGGGTAACTCCGATCGGAACGGTTAAAGAGAATGACATGACCCATGATACATCGGGTAGCGTGTTAGAGGAGATGATCCTCGTGGCGCACGAGTTTGCTCGTGCGTTCCGCCCTGACCTGAGGTTATTCGGATACCGCGATCCGGTGACGCTCTTGCCGACCGACTCACCTACCTATCTTGGCGTGATTCGCGGTATTTTCTACACGCTTCAGCCGGGGCGCGAATCCGTCACATCCCGAACAGGCGGCGAGCCAGCAAGGTCTGCATGTCCCGCCGGCTATCGGCGATGAGAAAAATATACACATGCTGACCCAACACTCGATAAATCACCCGGTACGGCCCAGGAGGATTACCACGATCCAGCATTTTCTGGAACACCGCATATGGATCTGACTTGCTGCCGCTGGACCGCGGCGTCTGTTCGTCATTGACCCAAGCGAATACGATCACCTTGACCTTCGAGTCATAACGAAAGAAGAGGCGGAAGCGGCGCCCGATTTTTGCGCGACGCCAATGACGATACGCTGGTCCCATCGTTTTGCCCTGCCGGTATTCCTCGCGCGACGGATCGCCGGGAACCGTCTCCAGGATCAAATGGCTGAGGGCACGAAACAGCTTGACGTTGGCATTGGCTTCGAATCCTGATGGATCGGCTGATTCGGCCCGATCCGCGGCTGCCTTCAGCTTCCGCAGTTGCTCGATCAGACATTCGTGGAAGAGCAGCGTCCAACCGTGCCGTAGCATTACAGCGCTACATGGCCGACGATCTCCTCTGAGAGATCAGCAGAGCGGTGAAGGTTGTCCACCATTGTTCGCGCCAGATCCTCTGGCAGCGTTGTCATGTTCTTGCCGGCCCGGATGTCCTTTTCCAGCAGGGTCAGGAAGGCAGCGAGGCAGGGTCTTCGTGCCTTACGTCGTCGACTCGCGTAACAATCACCTCGGAGCCGCGCAACTCGAAGGCCACCTTGCCGCCAACATCGATCCCCAGTCCCTGACGGATCGGCGGCAAGGTGATCTGCCCTTTCGAGGTAATAGTGGCAACTTCATGGATGTGGGACATGGTGGACTTCGCAATCGGTTTCAACCATGGTAAGGAATATTCCAGGAGCCTCCACTACTCGCTTAACACCCTACGCACGCCTGCCACGAAGCGTTCGAAAACCGCGTTTGGATGCCATACGCTAGGCGCGGATTCATGAAACATCTGCTTGCGAAGGCCGATGGGCAGCTCGATTTGCACCCCTCGCCCCGAGCGTCCGCGGTTGCAGATATTGGTCTTCCCAGTGCCTTGGCGCGTAGGGCTCGGGTCCTCCGCCGCAACGAAGCCCGATGCGTCGAGCGCGGAAATTAAGCGCGCGCGCAGCGCGCTATCCAAGCCCCCGAGATAAATCACACACCCCGATCCGCCAGCGCCGTGAATAGTTACGACGGTGCATACGCGCTGGACGGCGGCTAAGGCGCGCGGCTCATCGAATTTATCGCTGGTGATATGGAGGGAGGAGTTGCGGCGCGGTTTGATCCCTTCAAAACAATAATACGTGTGCTCGCTGCCGGCGATCGCCTCGGCGATCGGCAGCGTGCCGCGCTCGATGCGCCCGCCGTGCGGGGCGACCACGGCAAACGGAGAATCCGCAAGCCGAACATGCACGCGATAGTCCCGCCCTTCGACTTCGGACGCACAGAGCTCAGCGTAGCTTCCATATCTGTCCAAGCTCGCCGTGCTATTAGCCCCGCCGCTGCCTCCGGCCGTGATTGCTCGCTAAAACGGAATATCGTCGTCAAGATCGGCAGCCGGCCCTGGGCTTGCCGGAGCTGAAGGCGCCGGCTCTTGGGGCGGTTCCTGTTCGAAGGGAACCGTACCCCCGCCGCGCGCCCCCAGCATC
>JBOIDH010000449.1:0-2066 GCA_050740495.1 Gammaproteobacteria bacterium
GAAGCAGGACGGGGATCGCGACCAGCAGGCCGAGCTCGGTGGCGACGAGGGCGAGCGAGATCCCGGCCGAGACTAGCTTGGGATCGCGCGCGCCGAAGAGTGTCATCGATTGAAAGGTGTCGATCATCCCGGCCACCGTGCCGAGTAGACCGAGCAGGGGCGCCGCCGTGGCGAAGACCGCGAGGGTCGGCAGCGAGCGCCTGAAACGCGGCGCCTCGCCGAGCATCACCTGGTCCAGCTTGAGGGCCAGGCCCTCGGCGTCAAGCCGCGGGTTGTGCTCCGCGATCTGCCGTAGCCGGCCGAGCGGGTTGTCGCTCGCCGCGGCTCCGTTCCGCCGCGCGTCCTCGACCTTGCGGCGGGCCAGCACGAGCGCGATGGTGCGCTCGATTACGATGAGCAAGGCGAGCCCGCCGAGCGCCAGGATCACATAACCGATGCTGCCGGCGCGTGCGATGTGCTCGCTCATGCTGGGGGACTCCACCATGAGGTTCAGGATCGAGCCTCGGGACGGATCGAGCGCCACGGGCAGGAAGCCCGATTTGGCGTGCTCGTAGTCCTCTACCAGTTCCAGGAAGCGCCCCGCGGGCTGGCGGCCGAGCTCCACGATGCGCCCGGTCTCGGGCAGATAATGCAAGTAACGGCCCCCGGAGACGAGGTTAAAGGTCCCGAGCCGCACGACTTTCTGATCCCGCTGGGTCCCGTCAGGCAAGGTGACCGGCGTCCTAAAGCGCGCGATCGCGCCGGATTCCTGCATCTCATCGAGCACCACCAGCCAGAGCTGTTCCAGCTCGTCGATGGAGGGGTTGTCCTTGCGTTCCGCGAGGCGAACGGGCACGGCGTCGCGCTTGGGCTTCTGCGCCGAGACGAGCGAGGCGCTCAAGAGGCTGTGGGTGTCTTTCGCGACCTGGCGCGCCACGCCGAAAAGCTCCCCGAGCGAGCCGGTCTTTTCTTGCAGGATTGCCGTTTGGGTCTTGAGAAACAGGTTATTCTCTTCATAGCGCGCCTTCAGCACCTCGCCGAGCCGGCGCTCGCCGTCGAGCTCGGCGCGGAGCTTCTCGAGCAACGCGAGCTGTTGGTCGCGCGCCCCGCGAAACTCCTGCTCGCGGGCGGCCAGGAGCTTGCTCTCGAGCATGCGCTCCTCCCGGGCCTGCTTGACCAGCTCGGCCAAGGAGTCCGGTTCTTTGGCCGCCGCGAACGCCACGCCTCCGAGTGCCAGCAGGAGGGTGATGAGTCCCCTCATGACCCCGCCTCCACTACCGGCACCGGCAGCTTCAAGAGATCGGGCGCGGCCTGCTTGCGCGCGATGCGCAGCCCGCTCTCGATGTCGTTGCGATATTCGCGGGGCAGCTTCTCGAAGCGCTTGGCTTTGGGATCCCAATAGCCTGCTTCGACCCGGTCCAGCGTCAGGTAATAGAGCGCGAGCCGCCCGAAGCGCAGGAAATCGACGGCGCGGATTTGGTTCTTGCCATTGTCATCGTTGTCTTTCAGATCGCCGCGGTAGGCTTCGATGGTGCGGCTGTATTCGGACTCCACTTGGTAGGCCTCCATGAGCCTGCGGTATTTCTCGGCAAGCGTCACCTCCGAGCTGTCCATCATGGTTCTAAGCTCGCCGATCCGCTTGTTACGCTCCGCTTCTAGGAAAGGCACGTCCATCTTCACGAACTTTTCGAGCGTTTCCTGCATCCGCAGCATCAAGGGCACGATGCCGCGCTGGGTCACCTCGATTTCAGCGAGCTGTTTCTCGACCGAGGCGCGCTCGGTCTCCTGGCTCCGGACCTCCTTTCGCAGTTGCGCGTGGTAGACCCGCAGGCTTTCGAGATCCCGGATGCCGTCTCGGTATTCATTCAGCATCGCCTGTGTAGCGTTGTCGAGCTTTTCGACCTGCGCCTGGGATTTAATCCCTTGCTCCTGGTTCTGCGCCTGGGCTCGCACGGCGGCATCGAGCGACTCGGCCGCGCATGGGCCGTTCATGAGACATAATGCGAGCCCTAGAAATAAACCCAGCTCGCGCGCGGCATGGGCAGGCGGGCAGCCCCGCAGGTATCCTTTTTCATCTTGCTCTCAAT
>JBOIDH010000450.1:0-2059 GCA_050740495.1 Gammaproteobacteria bacterium
TCGAGCATGCCGCCGGTGTGGGAGCTCGCGCGCCGCGCCGAGGAGCACGTCAAGGGGTTGATCATACCGGGCACCCTGTTCGAGGAGCTGGGGTTTAATTACATCGGTCCGGTCGATGGGCATGATCTCTCGGCCTTGCTGACGACGATTCGCAACCTGCGTCAATTGCACGGTCCCCAGCTCTTGCATGTCATAACGAAGAAAGGCAAGGGCTATGCGCCGGCCGAGGCGGATCCCGTCAAATACCACGGCGTCACTCCCTTCGATCCGGTGCAGGGAATTGTCTCCTCGAAGGCCCCGAGCAAACCCACCTATACCAAGATCTTCGGCGATTGGATCTGCGACATGGCGGCGCGCGACCCACGGCTGGTCGCCATCACCCCGGCGATGCGCGAGGGCTCGGGCCTGGTGCGATTCCAAAAGGAATACCCGGACCAGTATTGTGACGTCGGGATCGCCGAGCAACACAGTGTCACGGTGGCGGCCGGGATGGCCTGCGAGGGCTTGAAACCGGTCGTTGCGATCTACTCGACATTTCTCCAGCGCGGCTATGACCAAGTCATTCATGATGTCGTCAATCAAAAGCTGCCGGTGCTTTTTGCCATAGACCGCGCGGGGCTCGTGGGCGCGGACGGCCCCACCCATAACGGCAGCTATGATCTGACCTTCCTCCGTTGCTTGCCCGGGATGGTGGTTATGGCGCCTTGCGATGAGAATGAATGCCGGCAGATGCTCTATACCGGATTCCTGCTCGATGGGCCGGCGGCGGTCCGCTATCCGCGCGGGGAGGGCCCGGGGATGCGTGTCGAAGAGGCCATGACGGCCTTACCCGTCGGTAAGGCCGAGATCAAGCGTTCGGGTAAGCGCATCGCGCTGTTAGCGTTCGGAACGATGGTCGCACCGGCGCTCGAGGCGGGCGAGGATCTCAAGGCCACGGTCGTTAATATGCGCTTTGTGAAACCCCTCGACGAGGAGTTGCTGTCGCAACTCGCCGAAACCCACGGGTTGCTGGTGACGGTCGAAGAAAACGTGGTCGCCGGGGGCGCCGGCGCTGGAGTGGCCGAGATGCTTGCAAACCAAGGCCGGCATACGCCCATCGCGCATTACGGCTTGCCCGACCGGCTGATCCAACACGGTACGAGAGAGGAGATGTTGGCGGACGCGGGACTGACCAAGGAAGGTCTCCTGGAGTTTATACGCCGACACGGGCTGGTGAAGGTCAGCGCCCCAAGCCTAATAGCCCTGTAAGCGCTTAGGCGCTGGCCCGCGAGGCGCACGACGCAGGAATCGCAGTCAGTCGTAGGGTGTGCACCGCGCTGTTTGCGGTGCGCACGCGGATCATCGATCCGGTGCACCGCAGCCGCTCGGAAGTATCCTCGGCCCTTCCGCGTGCGCACAGTGCGCGCTACGTGCGCTAGCCAAAAGCATGCAGGGCCTGAATAGCGGCCTTCGGATCGGCGGCCACGATCTTGAGCAGGGCTCGGGCCGGGCCCGTGGGCCGGGTGCGTTTCTGTTCCCAGTTCTGGAGCGTCTTCACCGGCACGCCGATCAGCCGCGCGAACTCGGCTTGCGACAAGCCCGCCGCCTCCCGGATCTGCCGTGGCTGGATATCCTCGAGCTCCGTCACCCGTGAGCCCGGCACATTCTCACCGCGCATGTGCGTGCCCATCTGACGGACGCCTTCAAGCAGACCTTGAAACAGCTTTTTATCCATCGTTCAGTACCTCTCGCATCAGTGCGGCCAGCGCCCGGACCTGCGCCGGGGTCAGGTCTTCCTGCCTGGTCTTCGCGTAGGCAAAGACCAGGTAACACAAGTCGTGCGAGGCTCGCAAATAGTAAATCACCCGCGCCCCGCTTACCGCGGCCTGGCAGCGCTACGCGTAACTTACGCAGACCGCGTCCGCCGCGAATGAGATCGCCGGCCTCCGGGTCTTCCAACAGCCGTGATTGCACCGCACGCAGACCGTCGTCGTCGAACGCCGGGCGAATGCGGGCAGCTCGATAAAGAGCATCGCTTAGATTATACGCTGATAGAGGATACGCTACTAGCGTATTAGGC
>JBOIDH010000451.1:0-2049 GCA_050740495.1 Gammaproteobacteria bacterium
CCTCGGAGACGCTCCGGGGCACCGCGGGCGATGACGTCATCGCCGGGCTCGGCGGCAACGACACGCTGCGCGGTAGCGACGGCAACGACACGCTCTGCGGCGGCTCCGGCGACGACAAGCTGTGCGGCGGCGCCGGTAACGATCGCCTAGATGGGGGCTCTTGGAGCGACGTGCTGTTCGGGGGCCTCGGCAACGACACGCTGTTCGGGGGCCTCGGCAGCGACAGGCTGCTCGGGCAGGACGGCACCGACACGCTCGCGGGCGGTTCAGGATCGCTGGACAGATGCGGGGACGGGGACGGGCCCGACAGCCTGGCCCCCGGCCACGGCTGCGAGCGGGTGTTCGGCATCCCCTAGCCACGAATGACATAGCGCCTGGGGCCGATGAAAGCCAGGCCCAGGGGCTCGTACGAGCGCCAGCCGAAGGCTGGCCGGGGCCGAAGGCGGCCCTGCTTGGCGCGCCGAGGATGCAATGGCTCGATAATCTCCCGATTCCGGACCGAGATTGGCGTGTTTGACACCCGACAGGTCCGGCCGTATCTTCGCTTTTAGCTAAAAGGCCTTGTTGAAATACCTAGTTGCCCGCTATGTCTATAAGTATGTTCCTATCGTCCGCGACGGTGCACATGTGCTTGGTTTAGATCGATTCGGTAGCCGGAGCGAAAGCGGTCTTGCAACAACTGAACGCTGGTTCGCCGATTTAATGGCTTTTGCATTTTCACGAAGTAACGATTGATAGCAGGAGGAATAATGAAACGTAAAGCTTCAGCGGTATGGAAAGGTGGTCTCAGGGACGGGAAAGGCACGATTTCGGGCGATAGCGGAGTTTTGTCAGCCACTCAGTACTCCTTCAGCACCCGCTTCGAGCAGGGAGTTGGCACCAATCCGGAAGAGTTGATTGCCGCCGCACATGCGGGCTGTTTCTCGATGGCCCTCTCTGGCCAGTTGGGAGATGCCGGTATGACAGCCGAAAGTATCCACACCACAGCCAGCGTGACTCTGGATAAGACGGCGGCGGGATTCACCATTACGGCCGTCCATCTGGAGGTGACGGCGAAAATACCGGGAGCGGATCAGCAGGCATTTGAGACGGCAGCGAATAATGCCAAGGCAGGGTGTCCGGTCTCGAAGGTGCTGAATGCTCAGATCACGATGGACGCTAAGCTCGAAGCGTAAGCCGGGTCACACCGATGACCTTTGGCGTGGCGAGCAGGCGCACCGCGCTCCTCGCCGGCGCGACCGGGCTCGTGGGCGGCCACTGCCTCGATCTGCTGCTGCGAGACGACGCCTGGGAGCAGGTGGCGCTGCTGGGCCGGCGGGAGATCGGAATTACGCACCGCAAGTTGGTCCAGCGGGTGGTCGACTTCGACCGGCTGGCGGATCTCGGTGATGTCCCGAGGGTCGACGACGTCTTCTGCTGTCTGGGCACCACCATGAAGCACGCGGGCTCAGAGGAGGCGTTCCGCGGGGTGGACTTCACCCACGTCCACGAGCTGGCGCAGCTCGCCTCCCGGCACCGCGCCGGCCAGTTCCTCTTGGTGAGCGCACTGGGTGCGGATCGCCAATCGAGGGTGTTCTACAACCGGGTGAAGGGCGAGGTGGAGGAAGAGGTTCGGAAGCTGCCGTTCGATGGCGTGCACATCTTCCGCCCCTCGCTGCTCCTCGGCGAGCGTCGGGAGAGCCGTCCCGGAGAGCGGATCGCGATCCTCGCGGGACGGGCACTCGGGTTCATGTTCGTCGGCCCGCTCGGCAGGTACCGGCCGATCGCGGCGCGAGCGGTCGCCACGGCGATGATCCGCGTCGCCAAGGACGCCACCCACGGGATCCACGTGTACGAGTCAGACCGGATCCGGGGGCTCGCTGCAACCAGCGGCTAACGAATGTCGGTTTTCAGATTGACAAGAACATCGACCCACTCATTCTGATTCGAGGAGAACATCATGTCCACGCTAGCCACAGTTATTTTGCTGCTGATGGCAAGCTTCTAGTCAAATTCTGGTCTATAGAAATCTCATGACAAGCTATCTTGCGAGGAAGTAGCGTATGGAAA
>JBOIDH010000452.1:0-2033 GCA_050740495.1 Gammaproteobacteria bacterium
GAGCACATCCTCGGTGGCCTCGCGGTTGTGAATGATGAGCGGTTTGCGCAGCGCCTTTGCAACCGCGATATGCGTTCTGAACCGGTCGCGCTGCCACGCGAGACCGCCCTCGCTGCGATAGTAATCCAATCCCGTCTCCCCGATGGCGATGACACAAGGGTCGGCCGCGAGCGCGGCCAGTTCGTCGAACCCCGGTTCGATCGTGGCCGCGGTATTGGGGTGCACGCCGACCGAGGCAAAGACTCCCTGATGGGTTCGTGCCAACTGAATGATGTGAGGGGCGGTTTCGAGATCAACCGAAACACATAGGAGACGGTCGACACCTTCACGCTTGGCCGCCGCAACAACTTGCTCCGTGCTGCCGTGATGCTCGCGATCGAGCAGCGTCAGGTGGCAATGGGAATCGACCAGCATTGACTTCAAGCGTATGGAGAGTCGTCAATCGTCAAACAAGCCGGTCGTCCTCTTTTCACGGATCGAGCGCGCCGGCCAGCATCGCAATACAGGACCGTGGCCGGGAGATTCTTAAGTGGGTTACGCGTTACGCTACATCGTATGCGTCTGCCGATCGGACTTCAAGGCCGTTGCCAGCAAGGTTTCAATTTTGTTGCGCGTCGCGCCTTTGTCCGCGTCACTGATCTGCACGCCGATTCCCGCGGTACGATTACCTTGCGCGGAAGCCGGGGTGATCCAGACGACGCGTCCGGCGACCGGCAAGCGCTCTTTACCGTCCAGTAAGTTCAAGATCATGAAGACTTCATCACCCAGACTGTAAGCCTTCGTCGTCGGAATGAACAAGCCCCCGTTTCTTATGAACGGCATATAGGTGACATAGAGGGCGTGCGTGTCACGGAGTGTCAGTGACAGTATTCCCTGATGGACGTCTTTTGCCGGTACGCTCATGATGATAGGTTAGGAAGGCAATAAACCACACCAATTAATCGTTAATTCCTCGAACACATTGTGTGCTGAAATATTCCGCTCACTATTCAATAGCTTCTTGCATCGGAGCAATCGATCATAGGCGGCGAACAGATCCCGCGTTCTAAGCTGTTCTGAAATCGCTCTCAGCCGCGATTCTTCGCTACCAGTGGCGATTTTTCTTGCGCCCTGCGAGCATTTGAGGACCGCCAAGTCCGCGAACAGTTTAAATAAGCTTCCGCTGGTAAACTCGGGATCTCCCCGGGACCACTCTTGGGCCACGGCCACCGGATCGGCCAGCCCGCTCACTAGGGCTTGAAAGCTCTCAAGAATCGCCAAGCGTTTGTTATACGCCCCCGCTTCCCATAACTCCAAAGCCATCAGGGGACCGTTATCGGCCATTTCAAGCAAGAGTTCAACGTCCGCATCCGGAACCCGCTTCCGAAGCCAGACCCGTCCTTGCGCCTGGGGCGAAGCAAAGAAATCAACGCGCCGGCAGCGGCTGGTGACCGTCGCCGGTAAGCGGCGCGATCTCTCCGTCACCAACAAGATCACCGATTGCGGTGGCGGCTCTTCCAATATCTTTAACAGGGAATTAGCCGCATAGCGGTTCATGGCATCGGCGGGATCGATCACGACGACTTTAAATGGGCCGAACCGGTTTCGCGTCCCGACGAAATCAGGCAGGGCGCGAACCTGATCGATTTTAATCACGGCGCTCTTCACTTCTGGAGTGATCCGACAATATTCGGGATGATTTCCCACGCTAAAGAGCACGCAGCTTTTACACTGGCCGCAAGGCGCGCCCTCGGCGTTGGGACTCGCGCACAGCAACGATGCGGCGAGTGCGCGCGCGAATTCCGAGATCCCCATTCCGCACATCCCGCGAATCAAGACTGCATGGGGCATACGTTGGGTGCTGCGAAGCTTCCATAACCGCTGCCACTGCTCGGTCTGCCATGGGTATGGAGGGCTCATGGCGAGCCGAGCAAGCGTCCCAGTTGCGTTCGGATTTCGTTTGCTACCGCTGCGGGAGCAGCCGTAGCGTCGACCACGCGGATCCGTTCTGGCGCACGCTGGGCGAGATCCAGGTAGGCCTGTCTGACGGCCTC
>JBOIDH010000453.1:0-2031 GCA_050740495.1 Gammaproteobacteria bacterium
CTCAAGTGGAGCCGCGCCCGAAACCGCTATGAGCGACAGGGCGTTCTGGTCGAGGAATCGGCACTGATAAAGGCCGAAGCGGACTGCCTCGCCGATGGTGAAGTGCGTGCGCGCCGTCGTGAGCGCGAGGCTAAGCGCCGTGCGAATGCCGACCAAGATTACGTCGAGCGTTTTTCACGACGTGTGCGCGAACTGTTTCCTGACTGCCCCGCCGGTATCGAGCGCGTGGTCGCGGAGCACGCCTGTCTCCGGTACAGCGGCCGGGTGGGCCGCTCTGCCGCAGCGAAGACTCTCGACGAAAAGGCAGTGTGGTTGGCAGTCATCGCACATGTCCGTCACGACAAGACATCCTACGACAAGCTGCTCGCAGAAGGTGGTGATCGGCACGAAGCCCGCCGGCAGGTCGAGACTCAAGTTGGTTCCGTCCTCGCTGCCTGGCAGCGGTCCTGACCCGTTTGCAGCGGATCGATGGGTTACGGAGAGTGGGTAGCCCATTATCAGTAATCTACCGGTCTACCGGACGCAGGCCGCCGCGTGCCAGGACCTCTTCGATAATGTCGACCGCGGTGCGGGTCCCTCGTTCGCGTCGTACCTCCTCGGCCACGGCACGCGCTCTCTCGGCGTAGCTCGAGTCTCGTAGCAACGCCCGCAGCGCGGAGACAACCTGCTCCGCCCGGTAGCGGCGGCGGATAAGTGTGCGGGCGACGCCGAGCGCACCCACACGCGCCGCGTTGTCGTATTGGTCGTGGGTGATCGGCACGACGAGCATCGGCCGCCCGGCACGCAAGACCTGTGCGGTCGACCCGATCCCCCCGTGGTGGATGACGACGCTCGCGTGCGGGAAAAGCCCGCTGTAGGGGGCGTAGTCGTAAGCCTCGATGCCAACCGGCATGGGATCGCGGGGCAGAAAGCGATCGTCGCCAACCAGCAAGACGGCACGTTGGCCTACGCCTACCGCAGCCTCGATACTCTGCTTGAAAAAATCCCCCGCGACCCAGAAGGCCGCGGAACCAAGCGAAAAAACCAGTGGTGGCGGACCGGCTTCGAGGAATCGACGCAATCGGCGGGGCAAGCCGACGGGATCCCCGGGTCGGCCGCGAAGGTCGTGGTAAGGAAAGCCCGTGACTCGAAGTTGTCGCGGCCAATCGCGCTGATCCCGGACTAAGAGCTTGGAAAAAAGCGCCAACGCCGCGCTCGGGGCATGGAGCCCTTCGATAAGCGGATGCGGTCCCCGCGGTAAACCCAATTCCGCCCTCAGCGCATAGAGCGGCCTCAGCATCCGGTCCGACAAGCGTCTGACGAGATGGATGCTGGCACGACTGAGGACGGGCGACAGCTTAAGCAACGGGTGCAACCACGGCAGCTGGGCGTTAACGGCGGGATCATGGACGGAGAAGAGTGACATCGGGGCCAGTACGCTCGAGATCCACGGTACGCCCGTCCTCTCCGCGACGATCGGTGCGACCAGCGGGAGGGGATGGCTCAACAATAAGGCGGCCCCTTGCACTGCCTGACAGAGATCGTCGTAGATGCCGCGTAGATAGGGCATGATCAACTCCCCGACGATGCTCCGGATTCCGGTCATCGGGTCCATGGCACCTCTCACCATCGCCTCGAGTTCTGCGGGGCGGTCGTAGGAGGGCAGATCTGGGCGGACCGGATGAAACAAGAGCCCAAGCGAGGTGATCTTATCGCGGTAAAGAGGCGTGGTTGCGATCACCGGTTCATAGCCCCGGTGCCGAAGCTCTAGCGCGATCGCCACATAAGGGTTCAGATCGCCGAGGGAGCCGAAGGTCGAGATGACCACCCGCGGTCGGATCATGCGCACGTCACGTTAGCGCTCTTTCCCTGCCATTAGGCGTTGATTCCTCGGGCGGCGAGGCCAGGCGCGTGGGCCGTGTATCCAGCCCCTAGCCCCCGAACCTTTTCTTGAGGCTCCCCAAACACACGGTGGGTGGGGTGTGAGACGCCTGGTCGGTACAGCTTATAATATTCAGGGCTCGCAAGGGCCGCTTCGTATTCAAGTACCGA
>JBOIDH010000454.1:0-2017 GCA_050740495.1 Gammaproteobacteria bacterium
CCAAGGACTCACTCAACTTCGCATCGCGGAGACGGAAAAATACGCCCACGTCACCTACTTCTTCAACGGCGGCGAAGAGCGCGTCTTCGACGGCGAAGATCGCATCCTGGTGCCCTCGCCCCATGTCGCGACCTATGACCTCAAACCCGAGATGAGCGCCGACGCGATCACGGATCGCCTGGTCGAGGCGATTTATAGCAAGAAATACGATGTCATCGTTTGCAATTTCGCGAATGCCGACATGGTCGGCCACACGGGGAACTTCGAGGCCACGGTCAAGGCAATCGAGGCGATCGACACCTGTCTCGGACGCATCGTGGCCGCGATTCAAGCCGTGGGCGGGGAGATGCTTATCACCGCCGATCACGGTAACGCCGAGAAGATGCGGGGGGTTTCCACCAAGATGCGGCGCGGGCAGCCATACACGGCTCACACGCGCAATCGCGTCCCGCTGCTCTATATCGGGCGTCCCGCCGAGCTTGCACGGAGCGGCGCGCTCGCCGATATCGCCCCGACGGCTCTCTATCTTCTTGGGCTTGATCCGCCCGCGGAAATGAGCGGGCGCACGCTGGTCGCGCTGGAACAGGCCGAAGGGACCTGTCGCCAATCGCTGCGGCCACGGCAACGCCTGGGCCGGTTATTGCGGTAATAGCGGACTTAATCGTAATCTTATTTGATTTCCCGGTAGGGTTCATCGATGAAACAGATACTGAAAAACGCTTTTCTTCTGGCACTCGGGCTCGGCCTTGGAATTCAACTCGCTAGCGGCGGAAATGAGACCGCCAATGCCGCCTCGAATCCGCGCGAGGGCTTACCGCTCGATGAGCTGCGCACGTTCACCGAGGTTTTCGCGAAGATCAAGAGCGATTACGTCGAAGAGGTCGGTGACGCGGATCTACTCGATAACGCGATTCGGGGAATGTTGTCGGGGCTCGATCCGCATTCGGCCTATCTAGACCCCGACGCCTATAATGGCTTGCAGGAAGGGACGAGCGGGGAATTCGGGGGCCTCGGGATCGAGGTCGGGATGGAGGACGGCTTCGTCAAGGTGATCGCGCCGATCGACGATACGCCGGCGCAGCAAGCCGGGATCAAGGCGGGTGATCTTATCGTCCGCCTCGACGATACGCCGGTGAAAGGCTTGAGCCTTAACGACGCGGTAAAAATGATGCGGGGCAAACCCGGAACGGCGATTCAGCTAACCATCGTCCGCGAGGGCGAGGAAAAGCCGCTGGCGATCTCCGTAAAGCGAGCGGTAATCAAGGTGCAGAGCGTCAAGAGCCGGACCTTGGAACCGCAACTCGGCTATGTACGCATCTCGCATTTTCAAACACGCACGGGCGAGGATCTCAGCGCCGCCCTCGACGCCCTGAAACGCGAAAACAAATACAAGCTCTCCGGGCTCATCCTCGATTTGCGCAATAACCCCGGCGGGATCTTGGGCTCGGCGGTGGCCGTCGCCGACGTATTCATGGAAAAAGGTCTCATTGTTTTTACTAAGGGGCGCGGCAAGGAGTCCGAACTGAGATTCTACGCGAAACCCAAGGATGCCTTGAACGGGGCGCCGATAGTCATACTCGTCAACGGCGGATCGGCCTCGGCTTCGGAAATCGTGGCCGGCGCGCTCCAAGACGCCCGCCGCGCCGTGCTGATGGGGAGCAAGACCTTCGGGAAGGGCTCGGTGCAAACCATCCTGCCGATGAACAATAACGCCGCGCTTAAGCTCACGACCGCGCGTTACTATACGCCCTCGGGCCGGTCCATCCAGGCCGAGGGCATCGTCCCGGACATCATTTTGGACCGGGTAAAAGTGGCGGCCGCGGAAAATCCAACCTTGGGCGAGATTAAAGAGAGCAACCTCACACGACACCTCTCGAACGGGAACCAGCCCCCCGCCAAGCCGGCGCCGACTGAAACCAAGCCAACGGATGCAAAAGCGAATAACGGTGCCGCCTTGGCGACCAGCGACTATGAATTGTACGAAGCGCTTAACTTGCTCAAGGGCCTCACGCTGCAA
>JBOIDH010000455.1:0-2004 GCA_050740495.1 Gammaproteobacteria bacterium
ACGTTCAGTCCGGATTCCTGCATGCCACTCTTGATCCATCCGCCGACGTGGTCGGGTAGAAGTATTTTCTTTTGGGATAGCTTATCGAGCGAATCCGGGTTTAAGTGGTCCGGATGACCGTGCGAAAACCAGATGTAATCGCATTTGTGGATAGCATCCAACTGGTCGGGAGGGATGGCATAGGGAAGATCCCAGCTGCCAAAATAGGCTTCACCACAAATCCACGGGTCGGTGGCTAAGATTGGTTTTCGGTCGTAGACAATGAGTGTCGCGTTGCCGATGGTGTCGAATCCGAACATTAGACCCCACCTCTAGGGCAATGTTTAGCCATGGGACTTCTTGCTCCCGCGTGTCAACAGACTAGCGCACTTTCGATCATTTTTGTAGACATTTAATAGACACGGCGGGACCGAAAAGTCTTGTCATTCGCGGAACCGGGCTCCTTTGACCGCTTCCGCACTTGCTCCCATGAGTCCGTGTCGTCGCGGTCCGCCGCGTGCGCGGGCGGTCTTTTCCGACTGATAACGCAAGGGGAAACGCCATGAGTTTGGCAACATTCAACGTCGAGAATATGTTCCGGCGTCCCGTTGTCCTCGATCAGCCGACCTGGGCTGAGGGACGCCAATCGCAGGTGCGAGGCAGAAGCATCTCCGCTCGGAGTGGACGGTAAAAGTCAGTTTCCGAGTGCCGCGGCGTGAGAATTATCCGGGATCCGGTAACACTTCATGCGCCGCCAGAGCGTCGTACGACTGATCCCTAAGTCTTTCGCCACCGAATCGAGATTGCCGTCGCGCGCTTCCAGGGTCTTCAGAATTGTCTCGCGCTCCAAGTTATCGAGGCGCACGAGCGCCTCTTGATGCCTCGGTCTTACCGTCTTGGGCAACCAAGATCCGGGCATGATCTCGCTACCGTCGGTCACCACCAATGCGCGGATCACGAGATTCTCAAGCTCGCGTATATTGCCCGGGAAATCATAGGCGCATAAGGAGGCCAGGGTCTCGCCGTTGAGCGCGATGATGCTATCGTTAATGCCTTGGCGGTGTTTCGCCAGAAAATGCTCGGCGAGCACCGGTATGTCGCGCCGGCGTTCCCGCAACGCGGGCATTGTGATAGGGAACGTATTCAGACGGTAGTAGAGATCCGCTCTGAAATTACCCCGCTCCACCTCGCGCTGGAGATCTTTGTTGGTTGCGGAGATGAGCCTTACATCGGCACGCCGGTATTGATTGTCTCCCACGCGCCGAAAGCTTCCGTCCTGTAACACCTGCAGTAGCTTCACCTGCAACGCCGGGCTCAACTCGCTCACTTCGTCCAGGAACAGCGTGCCGCCGTCCGCGGCGTCAACCAACCCTTTCTTGTCCTGGACCGCGCCCGAAAATGCGCCGCGCTTGTGGCCGAAGAGCTCGCTCTCGCACAAGGTTTCCTGCAGGCTGCCACAGTTTTGGGGGATAAACGGCCGTCCGCGGCGAGGACTCGCATTGTGAATCGCCGCTGCGAGCAGGGTTTTTCCGCTTCCCGTCTCGCCCCCGATCAAGACTGGAACGGAACACCTTGCCACCCGTCTTGCGGCGTCTATGACAACCCGCACGGCGTCGCTTCGTCCCACAATGGGATCGAACGGATCGGCCGTGTCCGCCGCTGTGACAGCGCTAAGATCGCCTTGCACACACTCGCCTAAGATCGCTTCAAAGTCGGTATCCATGTCGAAGTGCTCCCGGGTAAGAAGGTTTCTATCCCAAATCATTTACGAGCCAGCCGCTGTTTGGAGTACGACTGGAAACTACGGGATAAGATACGCGCTATCTTGGCGTGATTCGGTGAACTATGTCGTATCGGGTATGTGAAAAAATTACGGCGCGGCTCTATGCCCGCCTCCCCGCGCAGGATCTGCCGCAAGCGGCGTTATGGATGGCGAACACTCGCTCGGGGGTGAGGTAGGGGTGAGGTCACGGTAAATTTGTTCTCCGTTCGCCCCGTCAAGCATAGATAGCCGTGCAAGTGTTT
>JBOIDH010000456.1:0-1993 GCA_050740495.1 Gammaproteobacteria bacterium
AAGGTCACAGTATCATACGCGCGTGGCTGTTCCAACGCATGGCGTTGAAGCGATTCGCGAACGCGCCGGCGCGAATTCCCTAAAGCGCATGGGTTTCGAGATTCAAGGCCGCGCACGGGCGCAATGACGCGGAACTGGTGACGATCGCCGTGCTCGCCCGCTCCTTGACGAGATAGGTTTGCGCCACGCGTTGTAAATCCGCGACCGTGACTCGGAGAACCCGTTGCCGCAGGCGCCGCCGATACTCGGGCGAGCGTCCGAAAAGCCCGGCGGCAAAGGTTCGAATCGCCTCGCCGGCCGGCGAGCTGGGGCGATCGAGCGCAGCGATGACCCCCAGGATCGCTTCTTCAAGTTTCTCGTAGCCGTGGCCGTCGCGGTGCAGCCATTCCAGCGCGGCATCGAAAGCTTCCAAGGTTTCCATGACCCGCGGGTCACGATAGGAGAAAAACTTGAAGGCCCCGGTGTCCCCATCGTAGGCGGCGCCGGAACCGTAGGCTCCGCCTTGCTCGCGGATCGCCCGGTGCAAATAACCGTTGTGCAGGAAGCGGCCGAGGACGATCAACGCCGCGGCGTCCTCGTGGTCGGAGGGGACGGCGGGATAGGCGCGCGCACAGAAATTTACCTCGGTGTTCGTGATCCAGGCCTCATTCACGCGGGACGACTCGATGCTCAACGAAAATGGCTTCGCATCGTGAACCGGCGGTTGGAAGGCGGCCCACTGGGATGCGAGCTTTGCACCTACGCCGGCGAGGTGCTGGTCCTCGCCCACGACGAGTAGTTGCGGAGCGGCGCGGGTAAGGCGCTCATGGATGCGCTTGAGACCGGCTGCGAATTCTTCCAGCTTATCCTGGTTCTGGATCGCCCGTTCCAAGGCCTTGAGATCGCGCAGCCCCGCGAGGCCATCCCAGCGGTGGGAAAGCGCCGCCGCCGGCCCGAATCCGGCGCAGGCCGCGGTCATCGCCAGCACGTGGCCCTGGTCGGTTACCGCCGATTCACGCGCGGCCCGGATTTGCGCCATGAGCTCTCGCAGCCGCCCGAGCTCGTCGAATCGGGCCTTGTAAAAGGCATCGTGCAACAGTTGCGCGAGCGCTTCGTGGTTGCTGGCTAGGCAGTTTGATGAAAGCTGATAGTAGGCGAGGATCCGCTGCATGTTCTGGATCTCGGCGCGCAGCGCGCAATGCGCGGCGATACCCCCGCTAATCGCGGCTTGATGGGTCTGCGCCGCGAGGTAATCCTTATCACCGTAACCGAGCTCGGTCACGCAGTTGCAATAGAGGCTCAACAATCCTAGCTCGCCGGGCCCGAGCGCCGGGAGCTCCACCGTGATCTCTTCATACACGAGGCCGTTGGTGCCTTGGCGAAACCAGGTGACCGGAACACCGCCGAGGAGCGTGCGTTCGCTCGCGGGGACCTTAAAATCGGCGGGAATATCTTCGACACCGACTTTCGGCAGCAGGGTGGCGTCGGGCGCTTGCTGCTGGCGGTCCTTTAACGCCGCCGCGTGCGCAATGATCCGGGTTTTCTCGGCAACGCTGAGGGACTGCTTGGTGGCCGCCAGGCGGCTTTTGAGCTGCGCGGCATGACGCGCATTGAAGCCGGTATCCGGGATCATCGCCATCCGCACTCGATGCGGATTGTCTCTCAGCCACTCACGCGCCAGGCCGGGAATGAAGCCGGACCGTTCGATCGCCACCCGCAGGTGCTCTAAGATGGGATCGATGGCGAGGGCGGCGATCGCATCCCCCCCATGCAAGGCCACCCCAAGGGACGCCGCCAGCAACTGTAGCCCGTACGGATAGCGGCCGCCGCGGATCTCGCGCTGCGAAAGCTCCATTTGATGGAGGACCGAGGCCGCGAGCTCGCGCTCGACACCGTTCTCGGCGACCTCTTGAATCACCTTCATCACCGTCTCCTCGACGGCCTCGGCGTGCTCGGGATCCGAACCCTCGACCCCGCACACGAACGTCGCTTCGCGATTGCCCGCGTCGAGCCC
>JBOIDH010000457.1:0-1988 GCA_050740495.1 Gammaproteobacteria bacterium
GGCCGAGTTATAACCGCTCCTGCGCAAGATGTGGTTACGGGCGGCACACTCGACCAATACCGCCAAGTTACGGCCAGGCGCTACGGGGAGGACGATCTCCGGGAAATCCAGTCCCAGGACCCGGCGCACACTATAGGTTCCTTCCAGGCGATCGAGGTTAATCAAGCCTTCACCCTCCAATCGCTCCAGGCGAATAATCAAGCGCAAATACTTGTTGCTTCGCAAGGCCCCCGCGCCGAACAGCTCACGAACGTTCAAGATGCCAAGCCCGCGCACCTCGAGGAAATCGAGGAGGCCCTTCGGACACGTGCCGTTGACGATATCGGGGGCGATGCGCGAAAACTCCGGCGCGTCGTCCGCGATCAATCGGTGACCGCGCGTGATGAGCTCCAGAGCCAATTCGCTCTTTCCAACCCCGCTCTCACCGGTGAGCAATACGCCTATGGACATCACCTCCAAGTATACCCCGTGCAGCGTCACAACCTCGGCCAAAAGATTCGAGAGGTAGTAATGCAGGTCATCGGTGAGCTTATTGCTCGCGAGCGTCGAGGTGAAAAGCGGCGTGGCGCTTTCCTCGCACGCCCTGCCTAGCTGCTCGGGTACGAGCTGACTGTCGGCGACAACGATACAATGGGGTTCGTGACTCAGCAATTGCCGGATCGCATCCTCGCGCGAGATCGCGCGCAACCCGGACATATATTGGACCTCGGAGGATCCCAGGACCTGGATTTGGTTCGGATGAATCAAATTCAGGTGGCCTACCAAGGATTTCTTGGAGCCCAAGCCCGCGCTGTGATCGCGCCTTGTTTCCAGGGCGCTGATGTCGTCGCCGACGATCTTCCTGCTGGTCGCGGGGTGCACCTCATCGGACCTAATCGATCGCCCCCCGCCCGCGCGCCCGGCCACCCACTTGAGCGCAAGCCGCTCGGAATGGATCTCGAATAAATCGCTAATTGTGACCGACGACATAGCTTCGCGGGCGATCCGGCCATCCGCTCAGTAGCTCATAGAGCGTATCGGCGCCGGTACATGCCCTGATCCGGGACACAAACTCCTCATCGCTGAACATCTCAGCAAGCTCGGCGAGAATCTTTAGATGCTCGTCGTGGCATCGGGCCGGAACCAGTAACGCAAAAAAAAGATCGACGGGCTTCTCATCGATGGCGTCGAAATCAACGCCGGTCTTGGTATAAATAAACGCCCCGCGGGGCTGATCGCCGTGCGCGGTCCTGCCGTGCGGGATCGCAACCCCGCGTCCCAATCCGGTGCTTCCGAGCCGCTCCCGCGTGATCAGGGTATGGAACACCTCGTCACTGGTTAACTTTTCGGGTTGATCCGCGATCAACCTTGCTAAGGCTTCGAGGACGTCTTTTTTGCTGCATACATCGACCTGGACGGCGACGCGATCGCGGACCAGGATCTCATCCATACCCATCGCTTATACTCTTGTTCCGTGCCCTACGACCGTAAGCACCCTCCTCTACGCTTTGCGCCCGCCGTCCCCGCGATGATGATCCGTTATTTTGTCTTTGTGTTTCAGCAACTGGCGGTCTAATTTGTCCACTAATGCATCGATGGCCGCGTACATATCGTCGTGCTCGGCGTCAGCGAACAGATGACTGCCCGCGACGTGCATCTTGGCTTCCGCGCGTTGCCGCTGCTTCTCGATGGCCAAAATGACATGAATTGCCGTAACGTGATCGAAATGCCGTTCCATCCTTTCAAATTTTGTCTCGACGTAATTGCGGATCGCGTCCGTAACCTCCATATGGTGACCGGTAACGTTTATCTGCATTGCAACTCCCGATAGTTAGAATTGGCTAAAGAGAACCTCTGAGCATACCCGTTCTGGTCCGATGCGGTACTTGCCGCGATTCGCAAGAGCTGAAACCGAATGCGCTAGTGTCGCTGCACCGCTACACGAGGCGTTTTCTTTCATTCGAGGGCGGAATGGCCATGGCCTCGCGGTATTTAGCGACGGTCCGCCT
>JBOIDH010000458.1:0-1986 GCA_050740495.1 Gammaproteobacteria bacterium
CGGTTGGGATGCGGCCTTGGATTTCGCCGCTAAGGGCTTGCGTGCCGCGGTGGATAAGCACGGCGCCGGGCAGCTCGGAGCGTTGACCCACGCGACCGCGACGACCGAAGAATGTTATCTCTTGCAGAAGTGTCTGCGAGGCCTCGGCAGCAATAACATCGACCACCGTTTGTTACACAGCGATTTCAGAGACCAGGATCGGGCACCGCTCTATCCGGGCCTGGGCCAAAGCCTCGCGGAGCTCGAACGCCGCGACGCCGTGCTCTTGATCGGTTCCAATGTGCGCAAGGAGCAACCGCTGGCCAATCACCGCTTGCGTAAGGCGGCGCAGCGCGGGGCGTTTATCGCCGTAATTAATCCCGTCGATTTCGATTTCAATTACGGTGTGGGCGCGAAGCTCATCGTCAGGCCAGCTCGCATGGTGGCGGCGTTGGCCGGGATCGCCAAAGCGCTCAGCGAAACCTCGACTCAATCCATCGAGCCCGATGTAGTCGAATTGCTCGCCGGGGTGGAGGCCGATGACACGGAGCGGGCGATCGCAAAGCGCTTGCGCGCGTCCGCGGCAGGAATGGTATTGTTGGGCAACCTCGCCGCCACGCACCTACGCGCCAGCGCCTTGCGGGCGCTCGCCGCTACTGTCAGCGATCTCTGCGGAGCGAAGCTCGGCTACCTGGCGGAGCACGCCAATACCTGTGGAGCCTGGATCGCGGGGGCCGTGCCTCACCGCGGTCCGTTCGGGCGGCCGATCGCGCAACCGGGCTTGGACGCGCGGGCGATGTTGGACCCTGGCTTGCGCGCTTACGTGTTGTTGGGCATCGAGCCGGAGCTCGATTGTTGCGGTCCCGCCCGCGCGATGCACGCTCTGCGGCGCGCGGAGTTCGTGGTGTCGCTGAGCGCCTACCGCACGCCCCGCATCGAAGCGTATGCCCATGCGATGCTGCCGGTTGCGATCTATGCGGAGAACACCGGGACCCTGGTGAATGCAAGCGGCGAATGGCAAGCCTTCGGCGCCGTGGTGCCGCCGCCCGGCGAGTCGCGCCCGGCGTGGAAGGTTTTGCGGGTGCTGGGGAACCGATTGGGTCTCGCGGGCTTCGACTATGCTTCAACGGATGAGATCGCGAACGAGCTGCGTGAGCACTCTAAAGAAGCGGGGGCCGGTAGCGTCGATCGAGGCGGGTCCGATCCGAGGCTCGATGGGTACGCGGCCGCGGAGATCGATCTCATTCCCTATGTGCCCGCGTACCGCGTTGATCCGCTCGTGCGGCGTGCCACGGCGCTGCAGGAGACACCCGATGCCGTCGATCGGCGCCTGCACATTAACCCTGCGGTGGCGCGGCGCTTCGAGCTTGCCGAAGGGGCGACCGTCAGGTTGCAACACGGCGAGGGGGCCGTCGAGTTGCCGGTGACGCTGGATGCGCGGGTGCCGGATGACTGCGTGCTCATTTACACCGCGCAGCCGGCGTTCGAAACGCTCGACGGCGGCACGGCGCCGCTGTCATTGCAGCGGCTTTAGCGACGGGCGTCGGCGATGCTCGAAACCACGGTTGCGGCGGTTGAGGTCACGGGCGGCGCCGGATCGGTCCCCTGGATCATCGTCAAGATCGTCGCCATTATCCTGCCGCTCCTGCTCGGGGTGGCGTACCTGACCTTCGCGGAGCGCAAGATTATCGGCTACATCCAGGTCCGCATCGGTCCCAATCGCGTCGGGCCCCGGGGCTGGCTCCAGCCGATCGCCGATGTCGTCAAGCTGGTACTAAAAGAGATCATCATCCCGACCGGCGCCGATCGGTTTTTGTATTTAGCGGCGCCGATCCTGGCCCTGGCGCCGGCCTTGGCCGCCTGGGCGGTGGTGCCATTCGCCACCGAGACGGTGCTCGCCGACATCAACGCCGGGCTCCTCTATATCCTGGCGCTGTCGTCGATGGGCGTCTATGGGATCATCATCGCCGGGTGGGCCTCGAACTCCAAGTATGCCTTCCTGGGCGC
>JBOIDH010000459.1:0-1958 GCA_050740495.1 Gammaproteobacteria bacterium
TGACTTGCGCGGGTTTGGAAGAGTATGCGGTCGCCTCGCCCAGGCTTGCCAAGGCATGCTAGCCGTTCACCGTTTCCTCGGCGCGGTGCATCCCAAGTTTTTTCATCTTCTCGACCAAGGTCGTACGACCCATTTTCAATCGCTTAGCCGCATGCGCAACCACCCAGTGGGCCTCGTCGAGGGCCTGTTTGATCATCGTGTACTCGAGATTACTCAGATGTTCCTTGAGATCGATCCCCCCGCGCGGCAACCGCGGCAAGGACGAAACCTCTTCGGCGTGCGGGTCGCTCACGAGAATCGGCGCTCGCTCCGCTAACTCCACTGCCTGATATTTCTCCGGGAGATCATGTAAGTCCACTACCCCGTCGGGGTAGAGGATCGCCAGCCGTTCCATCAGGTTCGCTAACTCCCGGATGTTACCGGCCCAGCGATAGGCGGTCAGTGATTCGAGGCACAGGTCGGTTAATCGTAACCTGCCCCGGCCTTCGTGCTCCAGGCGAGCGACGAGGTCGTTCACGAGCAATGGCACATCCTCGATACGTTCCCGCAGCGGCGGCATCTCAATCGGGAAAACATTCAAGCGGTAAAAAAGGTCCTCTCGGAACGTGCCCTTGGCGATGGCCTCTTCCAAATTGACATGAGTCGCGGCGACGATTCGTACGTCCGCGGTGATGCTCTTGTTACTGCCGACGCGCTCGAAGGTGCGTTCCTGTAGCACGCGCAACAGTTTCACTTGCATCGCCAAGCTCATGTCGCCGATCTCATCCAAAAACAGCGTTCCGCCTTCGGCCATCTCGAAGCGGCCTTGCCGCGAGGTGATCGCCCCGGTAAACGCTCCTTTTTCGTGCCCGAACAACTCGCTCTCCAAGAGATCGGCGGGAATGGCGCCGCAATTCACCGGGACGAACGGCTTACTCCGCCGTTTTGAATTGTAGTGGAGGTGCCTTGCCACGACTTCCTTGCCCGTGCCCGATTCGCCGGTGATCAACACATTCGCATCGGTGGCGGCCACCATCCCGATCATTTTGCGTATGCGTTTGATACCGGCACTGGTTCCGACCAGGCTACGAAAAAGCTCCAAGGACCTGGGGGTGCCGTCTTCATGCCGGTTTTGCCGATAAAGATCGACCTTCTGCAACACGCCCGTGAATTGCTTATAACGGAGCGGCAATTCGATCTCGCCGAGGATCCCAGCCTCGATCTCCTGGTTGCTTTTCGGAGATCCGCCCGCTTCCGAGACGAGTAAGACCGGGCGATAAGGATCGGAGGTCTTAAGCGCACGGAACACATCGATCAACGTTCGCGCCGAGCCACAACTCCCCAACAAAACCAGATCAACGGTTTCCGCCTCCCGAAGCCGGGACTCCCACTCGCCATGGCCGCAGGCGATCATGTGCCGATACTCCAGGAATTCCATCACGGTTGCGAGCTTTAGCCGCAGGCCGGGGTCATCCTCGATAATTAGAACGCTGCTGTTCATGAAGCGTTGATCATTGCTTAATCGTCCGGGCGAGAGGATTTTAGTAAACCACTGCTGTTCGCGAATGTCAAAATCTTGGCGTTTCCACCCCGATCCGCGTGGATGGCAGCCAGCGGGGATCGCTGTTGGCCGGCGCTTATGGCGCCCGATTAGCGTAAGATAATTGTGAACAAAGGGGGGGCTATGACGACTGAGAACATTGCGGTCACGCTTATCCGCGGCGATGGCATCGGGCCCGAGATCATCGATTGCACGCTCACGGTCTTAGACACACTGGGCGTCGCTTTTAATTGGGACGTGCAGCAGGCCGGCATGGAGGCCGCGAAGGAGGGCGGCGATCCCTTGCCGGCCGCGACGATCGATAGCATCCGGCGCACGAAATTGGCGCTCAAGGGGCCGCTGACGACACCCGTAGGCGGCGGTTACCGGTCGGTAAACGTCAGCCTGCGCAACGAATTTAAGCTTTTTGCGAACGTGC
>JBOIDH010000460.1:0-1952 GCA_050740495.1 Gammaproteobacteria bacterium
TCCCTGAGTTGAGCCATGCTCGCCCCCACATTCGCGGCAGGTTCCAGGCGCAGTTGACCGCTCGCGAGGGCGCGCGCCAGACCCTGAAGGGTTTGCGCGCGCTTGGCGGGCAGGCCGAGGTCAATCAGCCTTTGCAGCGGCGCTTCGGCCACGCGCTCCGCGCTCGGTGAGAGATGGGTCAAGCCAGGCTGCGGCGTGGTGATCGTCTCGCCGAAGGCCGCGACAAAACGGTTGAACAGGGTGCTCGCCGCCTTCATGCTGACCTGCTGGCCGAGAATGGCGCGGGCCGCAAGCTCGAACGTGTCCATCGCTCCTGGCACGCGCAGGCCCGGCAAACGCCGGATAAGATCGCCGAGTTGCGCGGTCTGCGCGAGTTGCGACTCGATGACCCGCGGATTTGAGATCGAACAGCCGCCGCATGTGAGCCAGCACTTGCGGCAGCGCCGGCATCAATCCCGGCGAGATTTCAGCGCGTATCAGGTTCTGATGATGGATCGGCGTCGCCGTGAGCCAGCCGCGGTACCGCCCGATCCTAACCGTGCGCTGGTAGCGCGCACCGTGCACCGCTTCCACCGCGCAGGCGCCACGGCTGCCGAGAAACCCGGTCAGATGCGTCCATGCCAACGGTGGACGAAACGCGAGCTTGAGCACGATGGCACCCGCGGATGCGCTGACCTGTCCATGGCGGCGCAAGCTCGTTGGATTGAGTCCATAACGCGAGCCGAACAGGTGATTGAATCGGCGCACGCTGGTTGCGCATGGCGGATGTCGCGTTCGCCAGCGGCTTCGGCACGCGAGTTCCGGGCGGCAGCGCAGACACGGGCGATAGCCTGCGCCTTCCGCGGAGGCGGCGTTGCTGTAAAAGGAACAACGATCCGGGCGCGGCAGGCGCGCGGTACAAACCGGCCGGCAGTAGATGCCGGTGGATGAAACCGCCACGAAAAAGGCTCCGTCGAAGCGCGCATCGCGTGCCCGGAGCGCTTCATAGCAGTGTCGGGGATCCAGTCGCATGACGCCAAGTGTACGCCCGGCCCTTGCCGATGTCTGGCCGTTTTCGGACATTGATATGCGGTCCGGCCGCGGATTGACGACCCGAAACGATGCGACCCCCTGCACTTGTATCGCTTCGGGTTCGTCATTCGCGGCAAGCTCTGGTAGATTTGGGCTGTAAATCCACTTTTTTTTGAGGAAACCAGATGCCTTCTCTATCGATTTTCTGCGGAGTTTTGCTAATCCTGATCGGAATTTTAGGGTACGTGAACGGAGTGATGTCCGACAGAGCAAGCTATACTGCGCTTATTCCGGCTATCTTCGGCGCGCTCCTGCTTCTGTTCGGGGTGATCGCGCGAGCGAAAGAAAATCTGCGACAACACTTGATGCACGCGGCCGTCGGTGTAGCCCTGCTCGGATTTATCGCGACGGCCGGTCGTCTGATACCGCGTCTTGGCGAACTGACGTTTTCGGGCGCCGAGATCGCGCAGATTTCAATGGCCGCGGTTTGCCTTCTGTTTGTCGTGCTTGCCGTAAAATCGTTCGTCGGCGCGCGTCGAAAGGTCTGATCGGGCAAACGTGTTCTGCCTTTGCGGCTGAACATTTCGCGTGATCTCGACCGTTGCTCGCGAGCGGATTACAGCGGCCGCGGTTGCGATCCACCCTGCCCACGACTGGCCAGCGCCGGCAGGCCTTGATCGTGTCGCGGATATTGGAGCTAAAGAGGCCTACTCTTGGAATTTGTGGGGTGACAGGCGCGCTGGTCAGGATTAGCCTATTCGGCGATGAGCGACGAAGGTATGGTCCCCATGCGTGGGGGAGGGGTTCCCCCCTTGCTTTGCTCCCAGTAAGGGAGCGATGTAGAATATCTGAGTGAGGATCATCGCAGTCAAGACGCTGCGAGAGTTCTGGGAAAGCCATCCCGATGCGGAACAGCCACTGCGGGCCTGGTATGCGACCGC
>JBOIDH010000461.1:0-1950 GCA_050740495.1 Gammaproteobacteria bacterium
GGTGCTGAAACAACCAGCCTTCATAATCGAAGCCGCCGGGATTCATGAATCCGTGAGGACGTTTCAGTTTCACCGCGAATCGCCAAGTCTCCCCGGGAACGAGGATGCGCTCCCGGCCGTACCAGCTCAGGCGCACGCGCCCGGGCGAGAGCCATTCCCGGCCCATTCCGGTCACCGCCGCCACATCCATATCGAAGTTGAGCGCGCGCTCGTAGGCGCGCGGAAGACCGGCCACGGTTCCCTCGATGACGAGGGGCTCGCCTTCGAGCGCCGGCGGTAACCCGGCGGCGAGGATAGAGGATCCCCGGAGCAAGGCCCAGGCAAACCCCAGCGCAAACCACGCCGGAACGCGCAGGAGTGGAAAGCGGATTGACGCCACGAGCAGCGGCAAGGCGGCCGCGCCCAAGCGGGCATCGGGCAGATCGGGAAACGGGTATAGCGCTAAGACGCCGAGCAGAAAAGCTAGCGTTGCCTTACGCACGTGACGTCTTCCTTGACGACGAGAATCCACACCATCAGTATACCGCGAGCGTCACGGCCGGCGCACCGGGAATCAACGGCAGCAGCATGCATCCCAAGGAATTCTTTAAGCGTTATCAGCCCGCCAAGCATAAGCTCTCCGGTAACCGTTTCGTCAGCTTTCTCGGTCATCGCTTGCATGATCCGAGCTTATGGCATCTTAACCGCCGCTCCGCGTCCTGGGCCGTCGCCACCGGTCTTTTCATCGCCTTCATCCCGCTACCCGTCCACACCCCGCTCGCGGCCGTCTCCGCCGTCGCGTTGCGGGTGAACCTCCCGGTCCTGGTCCTGGCTTCCTGGATCACCAACCCCATCACCGTCGTTCCCTTTAGCGTGATTGCCTATAAGATCGGCGCCTGGTTGCTGGGCCTGCCGGCCCTCAACGCGGATTTCGAACCGACCATCGACTGGGTCACAAGTGCGCTCGCCCAAAGTTGGGCGCCTTTCTCGCTTGGGTGTCTACTTCTCGGGGCCGCCAGCGCCGTGGTCGGCTATTTTTGCGTCCAGGGCCTCTGGCGGCTGCACCTCCTCCAGCGCCTGAAAACGCGCCGCAAGCAACGCCGCGCAGCCGGCTATTGAGCGTTTTCCAAGCGCCCTTCGGTCAGGCGCAGCACGCGGTTCATGCGCCGGGCCAAGCGCATATCGTGGGTCACGATCACCAAGGTCGCCCCAAAGTCCTGGTTAAGCTCGAGCATGACCTCGAACACCTGCTGCGCCGTATGTTCGTCGAGATTTCCGGTCGGCTCATCGGCTAATACACACTTGGGGCGCGTCACCAGCGCGCGCGCCACCGCCGCCCGCTGACGCTCCCCGCCCGACAGCTCCCCCGGTTTGTGCTGCAAACGCTGGCCTAGACCCACGGCCTCTAGTATTTCAGCCGCCCGTGCCTTGGCATCGCGCGGCCTCGCCCCGGCGATTAAAACCGGCATGGAGACGTTCTCGAGGGCGGTGAACTCGGGCAGCAAGTGATGAAACTGGTACACGAACCCCAGCGTGCGGTTTCGCAACAAGCCGCGTTCGGCTTCGCTCAAGGCGCTCATCGGCGCACCCGAAACCTCGACCGCGCCGGCCGTGGGCACATCCAATCCCCCGAGCAGATGCAGCAAGGTGCTCTTACCGGAACCGGAAGCGCCAACGATCGCGATCAATTCACCGGCCGCGACCGCGAGATCGATGCCTTTGAGCACGTGGACCTCGAGCCCGCCCTCGCAAAACGATTTCCGCAGCTCGCGGCACGAGAGCACCACGCCGTTATTCATAACGCAAAACCTCCGCGGGTTGGGTCCGGGAGGCGCGCCAGGCGGGGTACAAGGTGCTCAAGAGACAGAGCGTGAAGGCGATCGCGGTGATGCGGATGACATCCGGCCAGCGCATGTCGGAGGGCAGCTCGCTGATGTAGTAAATATCGGGGGGTAGAAACTGCGTCTGAAA
>JBOIDH010000462.1:0-1942 GCA_050740495.1 Gammaproteobacteria bacterium
GTGGTGATCTCGCACGATCGTTGGTTCTTGGACCGCGTGGCCACGCATATCCTGGCCTTCGAGGGCGACAGCCAGGTGCTGTGGTTTGAAGGCAACTATGCCGATTATGAAGCGGACCGGCATCGCCGGCTCGGCGGCGATGCGGATCAGCCCCGTCGCGTTCATTATAAACCCCTCAGAGGTTGTGAATAAATCTACTGCGCATCCCGATCGCTACGACTTCTTCACAACCTCTCACAGCGTAGACCCCGGCGGATCAGATCCCCAGCGCCTGGATCTGTGCGACGATCTGTTCGTGAAACCGCGGCGCGGCGCATACGATGCCGCGGTTGGCCGCCAAGCCCATACCACGCGAGAAGTCGAGGGGCTTGTTGTAGATGTCGGTGACCACCGCGCCGGCCTCGACGGCGATTAACATCCCCGCAGCATGGTCCCAGATGTTTTCAACGTAATCGCCACGCGTCGGCAAGCGCAGATAGGCATCGGCTTGTCCGCGGGCGACGACGCCATATTTGCACTGGCTATCGAGCCGCGCGGCCGCCCCGCCCCCGCCGAGTGCGGCGATCACGCGCGCCGCGTCCCCCTGATTGGAATGCCCCGATTCGACCGATTCGCACACCCGCATTGCTCCTTGGTAGGCACGGGCCTCGAGGCGTTCGGGGGGTGCGTGAGCGGCGCTCGCCGGACGCACGAAGCAGCCCCCGCCCGCGATGGCCGAGAAGATAAGGCCGCTCGGATCAGGTTGATCGAAGGGCCGGTCGAAATCGGCCGAGAGATTCGGGCATCCCATCACGCCCACCACCACTTCGCCGGCTTCGATGTAGGCGAGGGAGACGGCGTATTGCCCGCGGCGCAGGAAGCCCTTGGTGCCGTCGATGGGGTCCACGGTCCAGTACGCCGAGGCCGTGGCATCGTGGTTGCCGAGATCGATGGCCGCGAGCACAGCACCCTCCCGCGCCTCCGGCCACACCTCACGCACGGCGTGAATCACGGCCGCGAGCATCCCCGCATCCGATCGCAATAACCCGCTGCTCTCTTCACCCACCAGTAGGGTATCCGGCAACGACTCCGCCAGCCGCTGCGCCACGATCGACTGTACCGCGAAATCGGCGACCGTGACAGGGCTCTTGTCGCTCTTTACGATCTTGCGGGTGGTTTCCAGCCTGGCTTGTACACTCCGGGCTACCCGGCACGCATCCCCGACGGCGGCGAGGCCGACGGAGAGGAGACGATTCAGGCCGCTCATGGGGAGGGTCGTCGATGATCTCGTATGAAGCACGGAGCGAAGCATAGTTCTCTATTTCCTTAATAAAAAAATAATCCGGTGGACGCGTGACGCTTAGCTTCCCCCGGTGAGTAGTGCTATACGGAGGATCTCACATGAGCTCGAAATACGTTACTGATCGAATCACGGATGCAAGAATCGCGTCAATCCTGAACACCCGGCTTACTCGGCGCCAAATCGTGGCCGCGGGCCTTGCAAAACACCCCTTATGGCGCCTTTTCCGACCCAAGAAACTTACTCAAGGTGTCGGTATTCTCCACGTTGTAGACCGTGGCATGCTTGGCGATCTCCCGCATTAGGCCTTTCAACACCTTTCCAGGCCCCACCTCTACGAACGTTGTAAGTCCGTCGTCAATAAGCCTTCTCATCGATGCACTCCAGAGGACCGGCGCGGACACCTGCCGCTCGAGCGCCTCCCGGATCTCCTCAGGGACCGAGACCCGCCCGGCGGTCGCGTTCGCCACCACCGGTAGTTCCACCTTTTTGATTTCAGCCTCCGCGAGGGCTGCTCTCATCCTCCCACCGGCTGCGGCCATGAACTTGCTGTGCCACGCACCGCTCACCTTGAGGGGGATAACCATTCGCGCCCCTGCTTTCTTCAAAAGCTCCACCGCCTTTTCGATCCCGCGAGCCTCGCCGGTAAGTATGGTCTGGAGA
>JBOIDH010000463.1:0-1925 GCA_050740495.1 Gammaproteobacteria bacterium
GGATAAGCAGCGGGTTCCTTGCGTGGTAGCCGGGGTGTTCAATAAGCGCAAGCTTGCGGAGACGGCGGCGCAACTGGACCAAGCCTGTCACCATTACATCAGCCGCATCATCAAGCGCGGTGATCTAGAAGGGCGATGCGGACAAACCTTGATGCTGCATCAGATACCAGGCACGGCGGCCGAGCGCATATTACTGATAGGATGCGGACCGGAGAACGAGCTGTCCGACAACAAGTACCGCGAGATCGTCGCCAAGGCGGTGACGGCGATAAACGACGCGGGGGTGACGGAAGCCGCGAGCTACCTCGCGGAGATCCCGATCCCGGATCGCGGCCTCGACTGGAAGGTGAGGCAAGCGGTGGAAACCGCCGAGAGCACCCTGTACCGCTTCGATCGGCTGAAAAGCAAGCCTGACGCGTCCGCGGTGGCCCTGCGCTCGCTGCGGGTCGCGATCGCGAAACCGGGCGCTGCGGCGGCCGCCGAAGGGGCCTTAAGAGATGGCCGAGCCATCGCCGAGGGGGTCCGGGTGGCGAAGGATCTCGCCAATCTGCCGAGCAACCACTGCACCCCGGCCTATCTCGCGGATGAGGCGCGGCGGATGCAGAAACGCTACGCGGCGTTAAAGGTTGAGGTCTTGGGGCTAGCGCAGATCAAGAGGCTAAGGATGGGAGCGTTCCTGGCGGTAGCCCGCGGCAGCCGCGAGCCCCCAGCGCTGATCATCGTGCAGTACCGGGGAGCGCGCGCGGCGCAAGCCCCGGTGGCCTTGGTAGGCAAGGGGATCACCTTCGATTCGGGTGGGATTTCGATCAAGCCGGCCGCCGCCATGGATGAGATGAAATACGACATGTGCGGCGCGGCCAGCGTCCTCGGGACACTGCGGGCCGTTGCCGAGCTGCAATTGCCGATCAACCTCGTCGGCCTCATTCCGGCGACGGAAAACATGCCCGGCGGTAATGCGGTGAAGCCCGGGGATATTGTGACTAGCCTCTCCGGCCAGACGATCGAAATCCTCAACACCGACGCCGAAGGGCGGCTCGTCCTATGCGATACCTTGACCTATGCCCGACGCTTCAAGCCCGTGGTGGTCATCGATATCGCGACTCTGACGGGCGCCTGCGTGGTCGCCTTGGGTCAGCACGCCTCGGGGCTGATGAGCAATCACGAGCCTTTAGCCGCGGCCTTGCTCGACGCGGGCGGACAGAGCGGCGATCGGGCTTGGCAACTGCCCCTTTGGGAGGACTATCAGAAACAGCTCGACAGTCCCTTCGCGGACTTCGCCAATGTCGGCGGCCGCGAGGCCGGTAGCATTACCGCCGGGTGCTTTCTCGCGCGCTTCGCAAAGGATTTGAAATGGGCGCATTTGGACATTGCCGGAACCGCGTGGCGTACGGGAAACAAGAAGGGCGCGACGGGGCGTCCGGTGCCGCTGCTTGTTCAATACCTGCTTGACCGGGTACGCAAGCCCGACGATGATGCCCCGGGTTGATTTCTACCTCCTGGAGGAGGGCGATGGTCGTACTCGCGGCCAAGTCGTGTGCACGCTCGTCGGCAAGGCCTTCGCGAGTGGCCGGCGTGTGTGCATTCTTGCGGGGTCCGCCGAGCAAGCCGAGCAGATCGATGACTTGCTTTGGACCTATAGAGACATCAGTTTTCTGCCGCATCAGCGCTGGGATGAAGATCCCGATCCCGAAACCCCCATCTTGATTGGATGGCACGGCGAGCGCCCGCCCGCCGAGATCGTGGTCAACATGAGCGCTGCCGCGCCGAGTGGGCCCATCGAGCGCCTCATCGAGGTGGTCGATTGCGATCCCGCGCAACGTGAGGAGGCGCGGGGGCGTTATCGAACCTATCGGCAGGCCGGTTTTACGCTGGAAACGCATCGGCTTCACGCTGCACGTGAGCGATCCGGCGCGTCCTGATCCTTC
>JBOIDH010000464.1:0-1915 GCA_050740495.1 Gammaproteobacteria bacterium
TTGCGCCACACCTTCGCGAAGTCGTTGGACACCCGCAGATACGCTTTCCCTTCGCCCGCGTTCAACAACTCGGCGCGGCCATCCGCGCCGGGCTCCTCGGCAGGCGGTCGCGGTGCGGGATCGACCGCGGGCTCCTGGACTGCCTCGGCCGGTTCGACGGCTTCGCCGCTCAACGCTATTCTCAAGTGCGCCGCCATGCGTCCCTCGAGCCCCGCGTCCCTGGGCCGTTCCCGCCACTCGAGATCTTCTCCGATCGGCGTGAGCGCCTCGCCGACATGGGAGAGGTAGAGCACGGTCGTGCCGCTTTCCTCGCCGGCTTCAATGGATACCTTGAAGCGATCGCGCTCTTGCTTGGCGCGGTTTTCAACCCACCCGGTTTCCAAGACCCCGAGCTCTTCATCATCGACATCCAAAGCATAGCCACGGTCTTTCCAAAAGGGCCGCAGCTCGGCCCACACCACGGCGGGTTCGGCGTCGATGATGAGCAGCGTCTCATCGGCCAGCACCCCAAGCTTGGCCGCGCCCGGGCTCTCCGCCGATCCGGCTTCCCGCTCTTTTTTTCGCTGGGCAATGCGCTCTTGATAGGTTGAATAGCTTGCAGTTCCGCTCGCGTCCACATCCGGTACCGCCAGGGTGTCGCGGATGGACTCGGTGGTGAGATCGGGGGGTACTTCCAAGTCGGGGAGCGATTGACTCTTTTGATACTCCTTCTGCTTGTCGGGGATAACGTCATCGAGCGTCGGAAACCACGCGCATCCGGTGATCGCAAGCAAACCCGCGACCAAGGCCGTTGACCGTATTCGCAACACCTCAATTCACCTCATGTATTGCTCGACTGCGGAGATCGTGGCCGCGCCGCCGCAGTCACGAAGATGCCGCGTTAGCGAGCCCCGCTTGTGCCATCGCCGCCCGCACTTGGCCGTGGTACGCCTCGGCGAACCAGGTCAAGGGCAGGCGAATGCCCTTTTTGACCAAACCCAATTGGTTTAGAGCCCATTTCACCGGTATCGGATTAGACTCCGAAAACAATTCCCGGTGCAGGCCCTCGAGCGTCGCGTTGAGTGTCTCGGCGCCCGTCCGATCGCCCGCCAAAGCCTGTGCGCACAGGAGGTGCATTGATCGCGGCGCCACGTTGGCGGTTACCGAAATCACGCCTTGCCCGCCGCCCACGATAAACTCCATGGCCGTCGCATCATCACCGCTTACGATCATGAAGCCGTCCCCGCAATGCTCGCGCAACGACGCCACCCGGCCCAGATCGGCGGTCGCTTCCTTGATACCGATAATGTTGCGGATCCGGGACAGGCGGCCGGCGGTCGCGGGCACCATGTCGCACGCGGTCCGTCCCGGCACGTTATAAAGAATTTGCGGGATCGCAACGGCCTCGGCCACGGCCTTGTGGTGCAGGAAAAGCCCTTCCTGCGTCGGCTTATTGTAGTAGGGGGTGACCAGCAGGCAGGCATCGGCCCCCGCTTCGCGCGCGAACGCGGTCAGCCGAATGGCCTCGGTCGTCGAATTGGCGCCGGTTCCGGCGATCACCGGAATGCGCTTGTTGACCTGCCGCACCACCTGGCGAATCACCTCGCAATGCTCTTTCTCGTCGAGCGTGGCCGACTCCCCGGTCGTGCCGACAGCGACGATCGCATCGCTACCCTCGGCGATCTGAAACTCCACGAGCTCTTGCAAGGCCTTCCAATCGATGGGTACGTCGGGACTGATCCCGGCCTCCATCGGCGTTACCATCGCCACCATACTGCCTCGAAACATGCAACGAATGCCTTACCATTTTGGGTGCCGGCCATAGTACGTTCCAATGACTACCTTGACAAGAACGGTCCGATTGCCTTGGGCGGCTCGAACCGCCCTTGCCGGGGCATGGGTTTTCAATGCACAATCTCGGCTATACTTCCGGGAT
>JBOIDH010000465.1:0-1915 GCA_050740495.1 Gammaproteobacteria bacterium
AAATCGGACTCGGTCAGTACCGAGAATTCGCGCTCGCGGCTCTCGATGCGGCCCGCCGGGATCTCGACGTTGCGTTGATTCAAGGCGTCTTCGATATCCTGGGGCGATAACATGTAGCCCGCGAGCCGCGCCCGGTTCAGCCAGATCCGCATGGCATAGCGGCGCTCTCCACCGATGATGATGCTGGCGACGCCCCGCAAGGACTGCAACCGATCCTCGACGTAGCGAGCGGCGAAGTCGGTGATCTCGAGCGCCGTGTGCCGATCGCTGAAAAACGCCAGCCAGATAATGGCCTGGTTATCTGCATCGACCTTCGAGATAACAGGTTCATCCACTTCGCGCGCGAGCTGATCGCGCGCCCGTGAAACTCTGTCTCGTACATCGGCCGCCGCGGCATCCGGATCGCGATCGGGTTGGAAGGTGATACTGATCTGGCTGACCTCCTCGCGGCTCACGGATTTCAAGGTTTTGATCCCCTCGATCCCGGCCAGCGAATCCTCAAGCGGCCGGGTGACTTGGCTCTCCATGACTTCACTCGAGGCGCCGCGGTAGACGGTGCGCACCGTCATCGCCGGCGCATCGATGTCGGGATACTCGCGCACCGGCAAGCGTTCGTAAGCCATGAGCCCGAGCAACACCAGCACCAGGCTCATGACCGTGGCCAGCACGGGACGGCGGATCGAGAGATCGGAGAGGACCATGGGAAAGCTACCCGGCGGCTGGCTCGGCGCCGCGGGTGTCGCACCAGTCCGTGGCTTCTATCGGGACGCCGTCCTGGAGCTTGGCGTAGCCCTCCGTCACGACGATGTCGCCCACCCCCAGGCCAGCGGTGATTTCGACCTCTCCGGGGACGCGCGTCCCGGTGGTGACCTGGGTCAGCACGGCTTTACCGCCGACCGCGCGGTACACGAACTGGCCGCCTGCCATCGGCACCAGGGCCTGTTCCGGCACCCACAACGCGTCCTCCCGCACCGACAGGATGAGGCTGGCGCGCGCGAACATGCCGGGCCGTAACTTGAGGTGCTGATTGGGGATACGGCCCCGGACCCGCAGGCTACGGGAGGCCTCGTCGACGCGCGGGTCGACGGCGTAGATCTCGCCCTCGAAGACGGCCTCGGGAAACGCTTCAACGTTGACAAGGATCCGCTGGCTGGGCCGCACCTGGGCCGCGTGGCGCTCCGGGATGCGGAGATCAATCTTGATGGGATCGATGGCCTCCAGGTTGACCAGATCCTGGCCCTTCTTGACATAATCGCCGGGACTGATCCGCCGCAGGCCGAGGATGCCGCTGAAAGGCGCACGCAGCACGGTCTTGTTCAAGCGCGCCCGGGCCAAGGCGAGAGCGGCGCGCGCCGCCTTGAGGGCCGCGTCCATCTCGTCGTATTCTTGCGTGCTCATCACCCGCTTGGCGAGCAGATCGCGGGCGCGTTTGAATTTCAATTCCCCGAGCGCCACGCCGGCTTCACGCTGATCGACCTCGGCCCGGTATTCGGCGGGGTTGAGCGTGACCAAAACGTGGTCTTTGTCGACCGGCTGGCCTTCTTGAACATCGAGGGCCCCGATCCGTCCATCGATCTCCGCGCGGATCACGACCGACTCGTCGGCGAGCAGCGTAGCGACGCTCTCGACTCTTTGGTTGGCGGGGCCCCTGCGCACGCTCGAGGTAACCACCGCGACTGCGGGGCTGCCCAACGCGGCCGGCGCGGTGCCGAGGCTTTGAGGCTGGGTCGTTACGGGGCGCAAGTAGTACCCCACCGCGCCGGCACACAGAAAAAGTGCCAATAGTATCGGTAGCGCCTTCTTCACGCGTGCGGGGAGCGATCGGTTTTGCTGGGGGGACGGGTCGTGGATAATGGCGTCCTTTGAACGAGCGACAGTAGCATACGTGCTTATGGGACAAAATACACGGGTAGCC
>JBOIDH010000466.1:0-1888 GCA_050740495.1 Gammaproteobacteria bacterium
AGCAACACCACCGAGGCGATCACCGCGGACAGCATCGCCCACGCCTTGCGCAACTTGGCGCCCGCGGCGCCTGGAACTTTTCTAGGCGGTTGTTCTTCCATTGCCAGCCTCCCGGGGCGTATAGGCATCAACGCCGGAGCGTTCCCGATAATAACGTTGTGGCGTGCGATGATCGAGGAAAATGTTACCTAAGTCACAATGCGCCGGCGGCACGCGGCGGAAGAGAACCCGAGGTGCCGTAGCCCCGGTCGTTAATCAACGTTAGAATCGCGCGCTTCATCCTGATATTGTTGCCCAATCCGTGCTCAACCACATGAGGTCCGCGATTATCTTCCTGCTAATAGCCCTACTGCCGCGGGCCGCCTACGCGAAGGAGGTCGTGGGGTGGGTGGAGAGGATCAAGCTCTACCCCGGAGAGATGATCTTGAAAGCGAAAATCGATACCGGGGCGAAGCACTCCTCCGTCAACGCCCGTAACATCGATGAATTTACCCGCGACGGAGACCCCTGGATACGTTTCGAGGTCACTGATCGGCAGGGCCACAAGGTCAAGATTGAACGGCAATTGGAGCGCCGGGCACGGATCCAGCGGCATTTCGGCAAACTGCAAACGCGGCCCGTCGTGGTGCTCGGCGTCTGTATGGGCGATATATACAAGGACATCGAGGTGAATCTGGTCAATCGCAAAGGCTTTCTCTATCCGGTATTGATTGGGCGAAGCTTTCTAAAGGAGAACATAGTAGTCGACGCGACGCTCACCTTTACCCGCGAACCAGTCTGCCAAGGGGTGGGCCGGGGTGGGTAGCCTCCATGTCTATGTTTTATCATCCCTACTGACGCTCCTTGGCGCGGGTCTTTTTTTATACAAGGTCGTAGCCTTGGGTTTCCCGATCGTTCCGGGCGAAAAATCCGATCTCTGGGATGTTGAGGTGCGAATCAGCTTTGTCGCGCGCGGCGGTTCGGTGAAAGTGTCGATGTTTATTCCGCGGACCTCGCCGCGGCTGGCGGTCGTGGACGAAAATTTCATCTCGCGGGGCTTCGGTCTCACGACCACGCTCGTCAACGGTAATCGCCAGGCGGCGTGGGCGATCCGCAAGGCGAGCGGGCCGCAGGCCTTGTATTATCGATCCTCGGTGCAAGCGCTCGAATCGGCGGAAGAGAAGACCATCGCCAAGAGACCCGCGAACCAACCGTCCTCCCTCGAAGGTCCGTATCTCGCGGCGGCGGAAACCCTGCTGAAATCCGTGCGTGAACAATCCGCGGACCTCGATACGATGGTCGCGCAACTGATCAAGCGTCTCTGGGAGCCGCACAATGACAGCAACGCGGCGCTACTCACCGGCCCGCGGCCCGATCGCCAACGGGTCGCGGAGGCGGCGCTGCACCTGCTGGCGCTTGCCCAGGTCCCGGCGCGCCTGCTGCAGGGCGTCAGGCTCACGCTCCAAAGCGGCGAAGCGCCGATGTTGTCATGGTTGCAGGTCTACTCCGAGGGGCGGTGGAGCGCCTTCGATCTCGGCACGGGCGAGACCGGCTTGCCGGGCGATTACCTGATTTTCGCTATCGGGCTGGAACCTTTGTTCAAGGTCAAGGGGGGAGACAAGGTTAACTACACGATCGCGGTCCGGCGCACCGAGGCGGGCGGTCTCGAGGCCGCCGCCTTGCGAGGCCGCATCGTCAATCCTCAACTCCTGGAATTCTCCTTGCTGAGCCTGCCGATGCAAACTCAGAGCGTCTACCGGGTCTTGCTCGCGGTGCCGGTGGGAGCTTTTCTATTGCTGATCATGCGCAATATCGTGGGGATTAAGACCTTCGGTACCTTCATGCCGGTGCTCATCGGGCTCGCCTTCCGGGAGACGCAATTGCTTTGGGGATTGGTCCTGTTCTGCGC
>JBOIDH010000467.1:0-1885 GCA_050740495.1 Gammaproteobacteria bacterium
GATGATCCGCCCATAGCCACGGTCGATCATCCCCGAAATGACGTGCCGCGTGACATTGAAGACACTGTCGAGGTTGGTTCTGAGTACCGTGTCCCATTGCTCTTTGCTCATCTTGCGCAGCGTCACGTCGAGCGTGATGCCCGCATTGTTGACGAGGATGTCGATGGGGCCCAGGTCTTTTTCGATCTCGGCTATCATCCGGCCGCAGGCGTCGAAGTCCGTCGCATCGACACGGTAGATCTTGAAGTCGTAGCTTTCGGCGCGCATCTCCGCCAACCACTTTTGCGCCTTTTGTTCGTTGCGGTAATTGGTGGCGATCTTGGCGCCGGACGCCGCGAGTTGTCTGCAAATGGCCGCGCCGATCCCGCTCGTTCCCCCGGTGATCAGCGCTACGCGCCCGCTGAGATCTGTCTTCATTTATTCTTTTTCTTTCAACGCTCCACCGCGAGAGCAACGCCTTGGCCACCGCCGATGCATAAGGTCGCAAGGCCTTTGCGCACATCGCGGCGGATCATCTCGTACACCAGCGACACCAAGACACGCGCCCCGGAGGCGCCGATGGGGTGGCCGAGCGCAATCGCGCCGCCGTTGACATTCACCTTGGCCACATCCCACCCGACATCCCGGTTCACCGAAATCGCCTGGGCCGCAAAGGCTTCGTTCGCTTCGATAAGGTCGAGATCCTGAACCTTCCATCCGGCTTTCCGCAAGCACCGTTGCGTCGCCGGCGTCGGACCGATCCCCATCATGGCGGGATCGACGCCGGCCGTGGCATAAGCAACAATTCGCGCCAGCGGTGACAGACCCAGGGCCTTGGCCTTGCTTTCGGTGGTGACGATCACGCCCGCCGCGCCGTCATTGATTCCGGAAGCATTGCCTGCCGTGACCGAGCCCTCCCGGTCGAAGGCGGGTTTCAGTTTGCCCAGGGCTTCGGCGGTCGTGCCATGACGGGGGAATTCATCGCTGTCAAAGACGATCGGGTTGCCTTTCTTTTGCGGAATTTCGATCGGGATGATTTCCTTCTTGAAATGCCCCGCCTTCTGAGCAGCCTCGGCTTTTTGCTGCGAGAGCGCCGCGAACGCGTCCTGCTCCTCGCGCGAGATAGCGTACTTCTTGACGATGTTTTCGGCGGTCATGCCCATGTGATAATTATTAAAAACATCCCATAAGCCGTCATTGATCATCGTATCGACTAACTTCCATTCGCCCATCTTCTGGCCAGTGCGCGAGGCGGGTAGTACGTGCGGTGTTAGACTCATATTTTCTTGACCGCCGGCCACCACCAGCTCGGCATCACCGGCGCGAATCGATTGCGCGGCCAAAGCCACCGCTTTGAGCCCGCTGCCGCATACCTTGTTGATGGTCATACACGGCACCGAGTGCGGCAGACCCGCGCCCAGCGCCGCCTGCCGCGCCGGGTTCATGCCGACGCCCGCGGTCAGGACCTGGCCCAAGATCACTTCCTCGATGTCTTCGGGTTTAATCCCGGTCCTGGACAAGAGCGCGGAGATCACCTTCGCGCCCAGCGTCGCCGCCGGAATCGTCGCGAGCGTTCCTCCAAAGGTTCCTATGGCCGTCCGGCCGGCGGCCACGATAACTACGTTTTCAGCCATTCAGTTCTCCGTACTGACCGTTCGCGGTACTGACCCAACGGTATTACTCGGGCGCTTCAGCTCAGCCGCGACGCTCGAACGAGGCGCAGTCGTACAGCACATTTACACCTTCCTTAGACCCTGCTGTCTATCCGGTAGCAGGAGGATCGCTGCGATGCAATAAGCAGCGTAACAAAGTACGCTCGGAGAATCTAGTGGGACCCTCTTTCAGACGCCCGCAGCCCTGACCGCGCCTCTCCCTCAAGAAGTCGTACTTTACATGCGCCCGCAGG
>JBOIDH010000468.1:0-1859 GCA_050740495.1 Gammaproteobacteria bacterium
GATCTTCCCTTTTCGCGCCAGCTTATTCAGGGGGCTCGTGAAGGCCTCTAAAGGGGATTTGCCGCCTTCCGCGGAGTCGGGCGCATGGTCCGCCGCGCCGGTGCCCTCGGCCGGATCATTGGTGATCCCGTGAGAGATGAAATTGACCACGTCCAGGCGTGTGACATTGTATTTGTTGAGCAGGTAAACGGCCTGGGACTCGCGCTCGCCGAATAGCGCCACCAGCACATTGGCGCCGGTGACCTCGCGTTTGCCCGAAGACTGAACGTGGAAAACCGCGCGCTGCAAGACGCGTTGGAATCCGAGCGTGGGCTGAGTGTCCCGATCGTCGGTGAGGGGTAGCACGGGGGCCGTTTCCTGAATGAATAGCTCCAACTCGCCGCGCAACTGCTGGCAGTCCGCACCGCAAGCGCGCAATACCGCGACCGCGGCACCATTGTCGATCAGGGCTAGCAACAAGTGCTCGACCGTGAGGAATTCATGCCGCTGCACCCGCGCGTCTTTGTAGGTGTGGTTAAGCGTGATCTCCAGCTCTTTGTTTAACATAGCCGTTCCTGCTTATTCGCGCTCCATGGTACAGAGCAGCGGGTGTTGATGTTCGCGCGCATAGGCGTTGACCTGCGCGGCTTTCGTCTCCGCGATTTCATGAGTGAACAGCCCGCACACGCCGCGGCCGCTCGTGTGTACCTCGAGCATGATGAGGGTCGCATCTTGCCGGTTCTTGGAAAAAAACTGTTCCAAGATATGCACGACGAAATCCATCGGGGTGTAATCGTCATTCAGCAAGATCACCCGGTACAAGGGCGGACGTTTGAGCTTAGGCCGGGCGTCTTGAAGCGCCAATCCGCCATCGTGATCATTTTGGGATTTCTGTGCCATGACCCAGGTGTTCCAGTCGTTGCTACATGAATTATAGGGACCCGGTAGCGATATTTCATGATCTTCCGCCGGTGATTGGATGTTTTAGTGGTTGATGAGGAAGCCCGCGCTAGGATTTTAGATGGGCAAAAAGCCTGCCCATTTCGTAGCCGCGGTTAGCTTACCAGGTTTTCGATCTCATGCTATTGTGAGCATGACACCCACGAGAACCGCCGGTAAGCGCCAAGAATCGCTTAGAGGGGGAGATCGAAAAACCGCGGCAGTCACAGCGTATTCGTCGTGCACCGGGACCGGGTCGCGAGCGAGTCCTGCCCCGAGGAGATCCGCGATCTGCTTATACCCCCCCGGCCTGCGCCCCTTCAAGCGCGAAGAGTCGGACATCTTCTTCGGCCGCGAGCAGCACGTCGATCAATTGCTGGAGAAGCTCGCCCAGCAGCATTTTCTCGCGGTTGTCGGGACCTCGGGCTGCGGCAAGTCCTCACTGGTCAAGGCCGGCATGCTGCCGGCCCTCGATGCCGGTTTCCTGGCTCAAGCCGGAGCCCGTTGGACCGTGGCCGATCTGCGTCCCGGCCACCGGCCGATGTGGGCCTTGGCCGAGTCGCTCCTCGCGAGCCAAGCATTCGCCCCGGCGCGCGGGACGGAGCCGGAATCCTTAGCGCTCTTACATGCCACGCTCCGGCGTGGTCCCTTGGGGCTGGTCGAGGTAATGCGGGAGACGCCGCTCCCCGAGACAGCGAATCTATTGGTCCTGGTCGACCAGTTCGAAGAGATCTTCCGTTACCGGCGCGATATCGACAGCCAAGAGGCCGACGCCTTCGTCGCGCTGCTGGTCGCCTCGGCCAGACAGCGGGAGGTCAATGTCTACATCGCCCTGACCATGCGTTCGGATTTCCTGGGTGATTGCGCCGTATTCTTGGATCTGCCCGAAACCATCAATGAAAGCCAGTTCCTGGCGCCGCGGCTCACGCGCGACCAACGCG
>JBOIDH010000469.1:0-1839 GCA_050740495.1 Gammaproteobacteria bacterium
ACCATCCTGAATTCAGCGTTGGGCACCTGGTCTGGCAGGCGATCGTCAACCTCATCACCACTGCCGTCACCGCGCCTTTCAAGGCGCTCGGCGCCCTTGTCGGCGGGGAGGAGGGCATTGACGCGATCCTGTTCCGGCCGGGCATCGATAAGATCCCGCCACCTGAGCGCGAAAAGCTCGCAAAAGTAGCGGAGGCATTGACTAAGCGGCCAAAGATCGCGCTAACGGTACACGGGGCGTACGACCCCGCGGCCGATGGCGAAGCGCTCCGGTCAATGCAGGTGCGGCGCGCCTTGGCGCAGGAACTCGAGGTCGACTTGCAACCGGGCGAGGACCCGGGTCCGGTGGCCGTCGACAACGCCGAGACGCAACGCGCGCTGGAAGCGTTGTCCGACGAACGCGACGGCGAAAAGGCCATCGAGAAGTTTGAGGCGAGCTACGAAAACTCTCAGGGCAAGAAGCCAAAAAGGGTCAGCGCGATCTTGTCACTGATGGGCCGGGGTAGCGAGGACATCGATTTCTACGAAAAATTATTTCAGCATCTGATAGATAAGGCTCCATTGGCAACGGCCGACCTTGAAGCTTTGGCCGTGCGGCGCGGAACAGCGGTTATCAAGGAACTGACGAACCAAGCTGGATTCGATCCGTCTCGTGCCACCGCCGGGGAAATCGAGCGGGTCCCCGATACCCAGGCGGACAGCGTCCCGACAAAACTCGAGCTTGGGGCGCTTGAACGCATGGAAAAACCGCGGCATTAGGTGTAGTTTAATAAGATGGTGGGCGCTTTTGAGAGCTTGTGAACAAATCCAACTTCCTGGTCTTCTCTCCCTCTCCCACCGGGAGAGGGTTGGGGTGAGGGGATCGGAATAATCGACGCATGTGTTTGATTTGATTCCCCTCATCCTAACCTTCTCCCTGAGGGAGAAGGGATCTACTGCGCTCGCCACGATTTCTTCACAACCTCTGATGAGCACATGCCGCATAAGCTCTATATAAAAACCTTTGGCTGTCAGATGAACGCATACGATTCCTCCCGGATCGTCGCTGCCTTGGAGGAATCGCACGGGTTATCCAAAACCGAGGACCCTGCGGAGGCCGATGTTCTCATCGTCAATACCTGCTCCGTGCGGGAGAAGGCGCAGGAAAAGCTATTCTCGCAGCTAGGACTCTGGCGCCAGTGGAAAAAGGCCCGGCCCGAGCTGGTCATCGGCGTGGGCGGCTGCGTGGCCAGCCAGGAAGGAGCGGCAATTTGGGAGCGCGCCCCCGATGTCGACGTGATTTTTGGACCTCAGACCCTCCACCGGCTGCCGGCGATGTTGGACGCCGCCGCAGGAACGGGACGCCGGATCATCGATATCAGCTTTCCGGAAATCGAGAAATTCGACCGCCTGCCCGAGGTGCGGGCGCAGGGACCGACCGCATTCGTTTCCATCATGGAGGGTTGCAGCAAGTATTGTTCGTTTTGTGTCGTGCCTTATACCCGCGGGGAGGAGTTCAGCCGGCCTTTTGACGATGTGATCACCGAGATCGCCGGGCTCGGCGAGCAAGGCGTGCGCGAGGTGACGCTCCTCGGTCAGAACGTCAATGCTTACCGCGGAGCGATGCACGATGGCAGGATCGCCGATCTCGCCGTATTGCTGCGTTATGTGGCCGACATCGATGGCATCGAACGCATCCGCTTTACAACCTCGCATCCGCTGGAATTTTCCGATCGCTTGATCGCGGCCTACGCGGACATTCCGCAACTCGCGGATCACCTGCATCTGCCGGTGCAGAGCGGATCGGACCGCGTCCTCGCACTGATGAAGCGCGGTTACACCGCGCTGGAATACCGCGCCA
>JBOIDH010000470.1:0-1810 GCA_050740495.1 Gammaproteobacteria bacterium
GCCGTGGAGCGGTCCACTGCCTGGCCCCACCATAGACTAGCCACTCCTATCGTAGCTCCGAGGATGGCGGCACAAACGGAGGTCATGGCCACGAATGCTAATACATCCCAGAGACGGTCGAGCGCGCGATGAAACGCCCCGGCCCGATGTAACAGATAGGCAGCCAGCATCGCCTCCAGCGTGTTTCCCACGCCGATACCCAGTGCGGTCTCGACAGAAAAACCGGAAAAAGGCGTTATTGCAACCGCGCCGATCAAGATCCCCGGCCAAAACCGGTAACCAAAAACCAGGATCACCCCGAGGGCGATACCGGCAGGAGGCCAAACGGGAGTAACACTGTTGTGAACACCCGGAACCAGCCACATGCCAAACCAGGCTGCGGCAACATATACCAAAGTGAAGGCCGTAAGGCCAGCTAAATACTTCAGTGTCACCTTATACATTGGCTTAGGAACCTGAATTCGCTTGACCCCAACTATGGGCCTCGCATCTCTGACAGGTCAATGCGGAGGTTACGGACAACTCTTAGCCCGACTCGCCGGCGGCCACCGCGCCGGTGAGGAAGTACCGATCCAGCGCCTCGACCAAGGCGCGCTCCGGCCGCCGGTAAAATATCCCGTAGCCGGCGCCGCGCCGGGCATTCATGCCGCGGAGGAAGAGGTAATAGACGCCGCCGAAATCCCGCTCGTAGTCATAACTTGCGAGGCGATGCCGCAAGTAGCGATGCACCGCGACCGTGTACAGGAGGTACTGAAGAGGGTAGCCGGCGTGGGAGATGACCGCCGGAAGCCTGGTCGCATGGTAATCTTCGAGATTCATCCCCAGCCAATTGCTCTTATAATCCACTAAGTAATAGCGTCCCTCGGTTTCAAAAACCAGATCGACGAATCCTTTCATATAACCGCAAGCCCCCTCCCCTCCCCATCCCGCCAGCGCCTGGCATGCCTCGGGATCCCATGGTTCAATCAGATCCCTGAGCACCTCGGGCCTAAGCTCCGCGATGGGATAATGAAACTCGAGCTCATTGATTCGCTGTCTCGGCGCGATGCGGTCGAGGCGCAGGCGCCCTTCGGCGTCGAGCGGTGTACGCAGCGCCTGTGCGAGATGGCCGCTCAACACCCCGCTCCATTCGGGGGCGATGCCGTGTTCTTTGAGGCTTTGCCGGATCAAGGCCGTGAGATCCTCGGGCCGGTAAGCCATAAAATCCAAATGTTCCAAGACCGCATGCAGGCAGCGGCCCGCTGCTACGCCGCGCGGGAAGTGAAAGATCGTGCGCGCCACGTCCGCCGGGCCCGGCTTGGGATCCGGCTCGAGATCCGCATCGACATCGCGCGCCTCCGTCGGCATGCCGCGCATCAGCGCCGAGAAGCTTGTGATAGCCCAGGGCTCCGGGATGGTTCCCGAGAATACGCGGGCCGCGAATCGAGGACCGGGCGACGCCTCGGCCGGGGCGCGCCGAGCAGGGATCGGCGGCGGCCCGAGGAGGATCGTACCCTCGGAAGCCGATGCCAGCGCTTCGATCTCGGCTTTGATCGCGGCGTCGCTCAGACTCTCGAGGTGCCGATGCCAATCGGGCTCCGATGCGCCGGAGCTTGGCGGGTGTAGCAACCAGGCAAGCGGCGAGTATGCCGCGTCCTTGACGGCTCCCCAAAGTAAATAGCAGCGGTGCTTGGCGCGCGTGACCGCGACATAAAGCATCCGCAGGCTCTCGGCATAGCGCTCGCGCGCGGCGCATTCGGACGCCGCGGCGTAGTTCTCCGATCCCAGGTCGAGCACGGGCCGGAAGCGCTCATCCGGATCGTGATACAGG
>JBOIDH010000471.1:0-1787 GCA_050740495.1 Gammaproteobacteria bacterium
CGGCTCAGGCGGGACAAGGAGAAGCCACCGATCAGGTCCTCGGTCTCCAAGAAACCCGGATCTTCATAAGTGTGGCCGAGGCGCGCTATAGCATTGTTGATGGCGTCCCGAAGATAACCGCGCTCCCGGAGCGCATGCACCGATAGGCTCCCGGCACGTTTCGATAAGGGCTGGCCGGCCTCATCGAGGACCAAGGCGATATGGCCATAACGCGGGATCCGGAGCCCCAGGGCATCGAGGATCAGGATCTGCCGCGGCGTGTTGCTCAAGTGGTCCTCGCCGCGTACGACATCGGTAACGCCCATCAAGGCGTCATCGATGGCGTTACAAAAAAAGAACGCGGCGCCGCCGTCCGATCGCCGGATCACGAAGTCCCCGATGTCGTCGTTGCGAAAGGACTGAGCACCCCTCACCAAGTCGTCGAACTCGATCGTCGCGCCCGCCGGCACCCGAAACCGCAACGAGGGCTGCTGCCCTTGGGCCCTAAACCGCGTAACGGCTTCCGCCGTCAAGCGGGCGCAGGTCCCGGGGTAGCGGGGCGCTCGACCCGCGGCGAGCTGGGCTTTGCGTGCGAGCGCAAGCTCGCCCGGCAAGCAAAAACAGGGATAGGCCAGGCCGCGCTCTTGGAGTTGCTCGTAGTATTTGGCATAGAGGGCCGTGCGCTCCGACTGCCGATAAGGCCCCACTGCCCCGCCGGCGCCGAAGCCCTCATCCCACTGTAGCCCCAACCAGATCAGGTCTTCGATCAGGGTATCGAGGGCGGAATCACTTTCGCGTGCCCGATCGGTGTCTTCGATGCGCAGGAGAAAGGCGCCTTGCACCTTGCGGGCGAAAAGCCAATTAAAGAGCGCCGTGCGCACGTTCCCCAAATGCAGGAGACCGGTGGGGCTCGGCGCAAAGCGGGTAGTGATCTTTTCCCCGGTCATTGGCTTGGATGGTACCCGAAAAAAGGTATACTAACCAAACAGCGACACGGGCGTTTTCTTGGGACGCGAGCATCATGGCGACGCTCTTCATTTCCGATTTACATCTCAGCCCCGAGCGCCCGGAAAAGCTAGCGCTGTTTTTCCGCCTTTTGAGCGGACCTGCCCGTGACGCCGAAGCACTCTATATCCTCGGCGACCTTTTTGAAGCGTGGATCGGCGATGACGATACGACCTCGCCCCATCGTGAAGTCGTAGAAGCGCTCGCGCGCTACGCCGCGGCGGGAAAGCCGCTGTACCTAATGCACGGCAACCGCGATTTTCTCATGGGTCCCGAGTTCGAGGCCCGTAGCGGCGGCACACTGCTCCCCGACCCGTTTATCGTGGACCTCTACGGCGAGAAAACCTTATTAATGCACGGGGATACGTTGTGCACTCAAGATATCGACTACCAAGCATTTCGGAAGCAGGTGCGCGATCCGCGTTGGATACAAGGTTTTTTGCAAAAACCGCTCGCGGAACGGGCAGCCATCGCGAGTAACCTGAGGGAGGGCAGCCGTGCGGCGACCCGCCAAAAAGAGCCCGTGATCATGGACGTCGACCCGGCAACGGTATCACAAACCATGATCGACCATGGAGTGCGCCAGCTTATCCACGGCCACACCCACCGTCCGGCGATTCATCTCCTTGAGATCCAAGGCCAGAGCGCCCGCCGTATTGTGATTGGTGATTGGTATGACCGCGATCTTGTTTTGGTTTATGGCGCCCGGGAACCTAGGCTGGTAACCGCGGCTGCTTTGACGAACCTCTAGACTACCGGAACCGTTGCGGCTGGTAGCGGTTACCCGCTGGCAGTTTGTCAGC
>JBOIDH010000472.1:0-1776 GCA_050740495.1 Gammaproteobacteria bacterium
CGGCCATCGCACTCCTGCGCGGGTATCTCGAGGAACGGCGCGAGCGCGCGCGCAACGAGCACGAGCTGGCCCGGCTCGAAGACGGCTTGCGCGTTCACCTGCCGCGTCAGGTCGTCGAAAGCATCGCACGGAATACTCCCGAAATCCTCTCAAGCGGCCAGATCATGTATGGCGTCTGCATCCATTCGGATGCCGGCCAGTTCACTCTCTTGTCGGAGACCATGAAGGCGGTGCCGTTACGCACCCTGCTGAACGGCTATTACGAACCGCTCTTCGACGCGGTTAAAAAGCATGAGGGTTGGGTATCCGATGTGATTGGCGATGCCATGCTGGCGGTGTGGCCGACCGCGGCGCCCGAACCCAAAGCCAAGCGCGCCGCGTGCGATGCCGCCCTGGAAATCATCCGTGCCATCGCCCCCGCCAATCGGCAATGCCTGCCGACGCGGGTCGGGATCCATTGCGGCGAGCTCGTGCTCGGCAACGTCGGCGCGCGCGGGAGATTCGAATACCGCGCCGTCGGGGAAGTCGTGAACAAGACCGAACGCATCGAGCGGGCGAACAAGCGCTTGGGCACCCGCATTCTTGCCTCTTACGGTGTGACCTCGGGGATCGAAGGCCTCCTCACCCGCGAGATCGGCTCCTTCTATCTTCCCGGAACGAGCCGCGCCGTGGCCCTGTGCGAGATCGTCGATCCCGAGATTTCAACCCTGGGATCGGCCGAGCATAAGCATCGGTACTTCAGCATGGCGCTGACGGCGTTCAAGCTTCAGGACTTCGACCAAGCGCGGCAGATCTTAGAGACTTTGCTGAAGGAATTCGGCGACGATGGGCCGGCGCGGTTTTATCTCGATCTTTGCCGGCAATTCAAGACCGTTCCTCCGCAGCCACCGTGGACCGGATGTGTACGGCTTTAGAATGCTGGCGTACTCAAGGGATGTGTACTATGCTCACGGTGGGAACTAAAAATAGACGGGGCAGGGCGCGGCCCGTTACCCGTCGAATGCGAAGCGTCGGAAAGCCGGCTAGAGCGGGATGCGCGCTTATTCCCGACACGCGCGGCGTGTCTCTTGAGTCGGCATCCCGGCCGACAAGCTGGTGGGTTAGGCGACGCTAAGCCACTCTACTTTCGAGGGGGGCTTCGGATCATGACGACGGGGGGACGATGGGGAGGACTCGTGGGGATACCGTGGATGGTGTTGGCCTTCTCTGCGGGAGCGCGTGCTCAATCCTGCGAGCCCGCCGCGGCCAGCGTGATTTCGGTACAGGGGGATGTGGATGTCAGCGATAGCGACCGAGCCCACTGGCGGGACGTTCAGCTCAATCAAGTCCTGTGCGGCGGGCAGCAGGTGCGTCTGATGGCCAAGAGCCGCGCGGTGCTTCAGCTCCCGAATGAGACGCTGCTGCATCTCGATGAAGGGAGTGTCCTGACGCTGCAGGCGGTCGCCCCGGAGAAACCCGCCTGGCTGGAGTTTCTGCGTGGGGCGCTGCACATCATTAGCCGCGTGCCGCGAGCGTTGAATATCCGCACACCCTTCGTGAATGCCGGCATCGAAGGCACCGAGTTTGCGCTCCGAGTCGATCCGGCCCAAGCGGAGCTCTGGGTTTACGAGGGGCGGGTGCGCTTCAGTAACAGGCTCGGGCAGTTGCTGATCGCGAGCGGGGAGGCGGCGGCTGCCGCGCCCGGCCGCCCCCCCGAGCGGCGCATCGTGGTCAAGCCCCGCCGGGCGGTCGAATGGGCGCTCTACTATCCCCCGCTCCTCGACACCCGTCCCGAAC
>JBOIDH010000473.1:0-1771 GCA_050740495.1 Gammaproteobacteria bacterium
TGCCGGCGCTGCTCTCGGCGTGGCTGTGTCCCTGATCTATCGCCAAAAGCGCAGGCAATGCGGCAGAAATCCCTGACAAGCGGAAGTCCACGGCAGGATTGCGGAATCTTGGCGATCACATCCGTGTGACCGGGGAGCGTCTAAAGAGAAGATAGCACGCTCCCTTGGGGTGCACCCGGGTACGCTTTCACAGTGGGAACAGGGGACCCGCTCGCCGACCATCGGAGCGGGGCATTTTGTGAGGAGAGAAACATGCGAGAAAAAATTCTCTAACTCAGCTTGTCCACAACCTCCTTGATGCCCGCTTTGATCGTTATGTCTCTCGCGAAACGAGGATCGCTCTCATCGAGAACGAACTCGAAACGTTGATGCAGGACCGCCGAGAAGCAGCGGAGTGGCTCAAAAAGAATCTCAACTGCATCATTGCTGACGCGGAGTATGACAAAAGGCTATAGCACCCACATTTGTTCTTCGTCCTATCGTCCCTCCGAGGGACGATTTTTGTACCGCTACTAAGCACCGCAATTTTCCCATTCCCGTCCTTGGCCTGACCCGCTGCGCTGGAGAGAGGCCCGGTGTGTAGCATGCGGTGAGCCAGAGCGACAGTTGTAACTCCTGATTCATGTTCTCCACCTTTCTACAGTAAATTCACAAAGAAAGGTGTCTCACGTTATGTTGACACAGGGGGCGACTCGCTCCGCGGCTTCGGGCATCTAGGCTTGCTCGCGACACTCTTGCAGAGCTTCCTTATCCGCGATGAGGTCCGCCCCGCGGGGCGCGGGTCAACGCGCGGGCCGCTCTAGCCGCCGATAGGAGATCGCCTCGGTCAAATGCGTTGCTTGTATATCATCTCCGGCTTCGAGGTCGGCGATCGTGCGAGCGACCTTGAGGATGCGATGGGCGGAGCGCGCGGAAAATCCCAAGCGGTCGATCGCGGACCCGAGTAGGCGGGTGTCGGTCTCCGTGAGCCGGCAATAACGATCGATCTCTTTGTTGGCTAACTGGCTATTGGGCTTGCCACTGCGCTCGACTTGGCGCGCGCGCGTGGCGCACACACGCTCGCGGATGCCGGCGCTGCTCTCGGCGTGACTGCTGTGGCCGAGGAGTACCTCGTGGGGTACGTTCGGGACCTCGATCGTCATGTCGATGCGGTCCAAGAGCGGGCCGGAAATCCTGGCACGGTAGCGTTTAACCTGTTCTGATGTACAGTGACAGCGCCCGCCCCGGTCACCTAAATATCCGCACGGGCAGGGGTTCATCGCCGCGATCAATTGAAAACGGGCAGGGAAATCGGCTTGTTGCGCGGCCCGCGATACGGTAATCATGCCCGCCTCGATCGGCTCGCGCAGGACTTCCAGCACGCGGCGGTCGAATTCAGGCAGCTCGTCGAGGAATAGCACACCGTGATGGGCCAAGGAGATCTCGCCCGGCCGCGGGTGGCTGCCGCCGCCCACCAGCGCCACGCCGGAGGCCGTGTGGTGAGGCGCGCGAAACGGCCGCTGCCGCCACGCGGTCGCTTGAAAGCCGTGATGGCTGACCGAGGCTACCGCCGCCGATTCGAGCGCCTCCGCTTCGGTCATCGGCGGCAAAATGCTTGGCAAGCGCCGGGCGAGCATACTCTTGCCGGTCCCCGGCGGCCCGACCATCAATAGGTTATGCCCGCCCGCGGCGGCGATCTCCAAGGCGCGTTTGGCGTGATGTTGAGAGCGCACGTCGGAAAAATCGACGCCGTTGTAATCTTCACTCGGGTTCCCTTGCAGGGTATAGGGCA
>JBOIDH010000474.1:0-1767 GCA_050740495.1 Gammaproteobacteria bacterium
ACGTCGCCGAGATGGCCCGCCTCGTCGCGCGGGGTATCGACGGGGTCCCGAATTGCCAAGCCCGCCTGCGTACGGTTCCCGCTGTCTCGGCCGTATGCGAGGCGAGCGAGGATTTGATTCCCGAACGGGGAGCTCCCTACGCCACCCGCGACGATCTAGTCGAGTGCGCCGCGCTTGCGCTCGGGAGCCCAACGCGCTTCGGCAACATGGCCGCCCCCCTCAAGTATTTTCTCGACGGGACATCGGATCTGTGGGTGTCGGGCGCGTTGATCGGCAAACCAGCGGCCGTCTTTACCTCCACGTCCAGCCAGCACGGCGGGCAAGAAAGCACCTTGCTTTCGATGATGCTTCCGTTATTGCACCACGGAATGCTGGTGCTAGGCTTACCCTACGCCGAGCCCGCGCTCATGCGCAGCGCGAGCGGGGGCACACCCTACGGCGCAAGCCATGTCGCGGGCACCGATAGCGATCGCCCGATCACCGGCGATGAGCACGAGCTTTGTGTCGCTCTCGGCCGGCGTCTCGCTCAGACGGCCCTCCGCCTACGACAAGCCCTGGACTCATAGATATATATTAACCGGGTGCGTTCGAGTCGGGCGGCGCCGAACCGTACAGCGCTTGATAGCTGGCATACGCGGCGCAACAAGTGACCGGCATCAGCACTAAAAGCCCAAATCCCATGGGAATCATCGCCGCGATGGCCAGTCCGATGTAGATGCCCATGAAGGCCGTAAACGCGCGCCAGTGGCGCGCGCAGGTCTCAATGCTATTCATTATGGCGTCAAACGCATCGCTTCCGGCAAACAAGATCGCGGGACAGGAGTACAGCAACGCCATCGTCGCTAAGGCAAGGATCAGAAACGAGAGCACGCAGCGTACGAGTAGATTGATCACGATCGCCACGATCCCGGTGCTCGCATCGGCCCGCAATAGCGACTCAATCGTTGAATACAGACTCGGATCCACCATTGTCACGACATTAAGAAAAACGTAGGCAGCTAAGGTGATGACGCCCAGCATGAGCAGCGGCAGGCGCTTGGTTTTATCGGTCAGGCCGATGAAGAAACGGTTCACGGCAAGCGCTCGTCCCTGTTCCATCTCGGCGGCTTGGTATAAAAACCCGGCGTAAAGCGCCGGATTGATCATCCACCAAGCGACGCGGCCGAGAATCGGGATCTGCCAAAGAAAAATCGCCAGTAGCGCCCACAGGAACGTGTACAAGATCCACGTCGAAGGGTTGATTAAGAACAGCCGCCAGCCCGCTTTATACCAAGACCACGCTTGTTTGCCTGGCCCCATCGTTGTTGTTGTCATAGCCTGCCTCCGTGATCATCGACGATCTAGCACAGCGCGCATTAACGGTAGTGTGAGCCTACGCTGCATGGCCAGCGATGACTCATCCAACTCATCGAGCACCCGGCATAACTCCGCCATCGCGCGCGAATTGCGCCGCAAAAGGTACTTCGCCACCTCAACGGTAAGATCCGCGCCGCGAAGCTTTGCGCGCCACTGCAGAGCGCGGATTTTATCACACTCATCGAGTTGCCGGAGGTGGAATACCAAACCCCAGGCGAGCCGCGATTTGAGATCGGGCAGCTCGATGTTGATGAATCCGGGGCTTTCCGGACTGGCGAGGACGAAGCAGCGCCCGAAATCCCGCAACCGCTCGTACAAATGTAGTAACGCGCGCTCCCACTCGCTGTTCCCGGCGACGCTGTGCAACTCGTCGATGCAGACCAAGTCCAGATCCTCAAGTCCCTCCAAGAT
>JBOIDH010000475.1:0-1766 GCA_050740495.1 Gammaproteobacteria bacterium
GTCCCTTACAGGTTTGTACTAATCCCGTTGTTCGAACGCCCCGGTAAAGGCGAGCGTGCGGTCCTGGTCCACTACGGAAGCCGCCGAGAGGACGAGACGCTAGACGAATTTCGAGATCTTGTTAGCTCGGCAGGGGCTGCTTGCGCGGGCATCCTGTTGGTGGCGCGGGACGCCCCCAATGCGAAATATCTTCTCGGCGCCGGTAAAGCCGAGGAGTTGAGCGCCCTCGTCGCGGAGACCTGCGCGGACGTTGTGATCGTAAACCGCGCAGTGAGCGCCGCCCAAGAGCGTAATCTAGAACGCCTCTTGGGCTGCCGGGTCGTCGATCGTACCGATCTCATCCTCGATATCTTCGCCCAGCGCGCGCGAACCTTTGAGGGCAAGCTGCAAGTTGAACTGGCGCAACTTCAGCACCTATCGACACGCCTGGTTCGGGGATGGAGTCACTTGGAACGTCAGCGCGGCGGTATCGGGCTGCGCGGACCCGGCGAAACCCAATTAGAATCCGATCGGCGCTGGGTGCGGCAGCGCATTAAGCGGCTTACCCGCCAGCTTGAGGAGATACGCCATCAACGCGAGTTGCAAGGCCGGGCGCGTCGCAAGGCCGCCGTGCCGACCGTACTCTTGGTCGGATACACCAATGCCGGTAAATCGACCTTATTTAACCGCCTGACCGGTGCTTCGGTTTACGCCGCGGATATCCTGTTCGCGACCCTGGATCCGACCTTGAGGCGCTTAGAGGCGCCCTTAGCCGGCACGGTGGTTCTTGGGGATAGCGTCGGTTTCATAAAAGACCTCCCGCATGAACTGGTGGCGGCGTTTCGCGCCACCTTGGAAGAGCTGCGGCACGCGGACTTGCTCATCCATGTGATCGACGCCAGTCTGCCTACCGTGCAGAGGGATGAACAGAGGCTGCAGGTGGCGCGGATCATACGCGAACTCCATGCGGACACCGTGCCTCAGATCGAGGCATTTAACAAGATTGATCGCTGCCAGGCCGAGAGCGGCGCTTCCACGCATCGACGCGAAGGCGATGGATCGATGCGGCGTGTGTGGACCTCCGCCTTTACCGGGGAAGGTCTGGATACCCTCAAGCAAGCCATCGGCGAGCACTTGGCCGGAGACTGTTTGCGCGGATGGCTGCAACTGCCGGTTGCGGCGGCAAGACTGCGCGCGCGGCTTTACGCCGAAGGCGTTGTCCGCGGCGAACACGATGCACGCGAGGAGGGATGGTTGCTAGACATCGCAATGAGCCGGCGCCGCTTTGAAACCCTCTGTTGCGAGGATGGTGAGCCGGCGCCGATAACTTGCGGCGGCATGCCGAGGCCCGTATGATACCCACCCACATGAGCGCGCGGAGTGACTAACGATGGCCTGGAATGAGCCGGGGGGCGGTAAGGACCGTGACCCGTGGGGTAATCGCGGACGCCAGGGCGGCCCGCCCGATCTCGATGAGGTGATCCGTAGGCTGCAAGCAAAGCTCAAAGGGCTGTTCGGTGGCGCCACCGGGGGCGGAGGCGGAGGCGGTCCGGCCGGCGGCGCGCCGGCTCGGGGCACTTGGGCCGGCATTGCGTTTATCCTTGTGATCCTCGCGGCTTGGAACATGGCGTATGTGGTCAAGGCGCAGGAACAAGGCATCGTGTTTCGCTTCGGCGCTTATGTCGCGAGCTTGGATCCGGGCTTGAGCATCCGCTGGCCGCGACCCATCGAGCGCGTCGAGCGCGTCAATGTCGAGCAGACCCGTTCGATAGCTCACCACGCGTCTA
>JBOIDH010000476.1:0-1762 GCA_050740495.1 Gammaproteobacteria bacterium
ATCCTGATCCCAGAGAGCGCGCGCGGCACCCAGCAGACCGGTCGCGTTTCGATGTCCCTGGACCTCTAGGCCCACGAGCGGGAAGGCGTTCGCGAGCAGAAACAGAACCCCGGCCGCGAGGGTGAAGGCCAGCGTGCGGTCGAGGCTGTCGGCCATCTTGCGGTAGAGGACCGCGCCGCAACGCCCGCAGCACGCCGCGCCGCCCGCCGGAAGCGCCGTCTCGCGCTGGAGCAGATCGCAATCGTGGCAAGCGATAAGCGTCGGGGCCGTCATGGTTGGCGCATTAAACCCTCAATCGTTGCGTAACCGCAAGTGCATGTAGGGGTCAAATCTCCCGCCTTGGGCGTGGCGTCTGCTACGCTTGTGTAACCTCCTGTATGTGGTACCGTTAGCAAACTTATGTTGCTATTGAAGCGGGAGCCAGTTATGGGTTTGCCGATTGACGAACGCGCCACTTACGCGGATTTGTTCGACCTTCCGGAGAACTTGGTGGGTGAGATCATCAATGGGAGATTGGTTACCCATCCGCGTCCCGCCCCCAAACATGCGCTGGTCTATTCCACATTGGGTTTTGCATTGGGCGGACCGTTCCATCAGGGACAGGACGGTCCCGGTGGTTGGTGGATACTGGATGAGCCGGAAGTTCACATCGATGGCGATATCCTGGTGCCCGACATCGCCGGTTGGCGCCGGGAGCGTATGGCTACGCTCCCGGAATCGGCCTGGTTTGAACTAGCTCCCGATTGGCTTTGCGAAATCCTGTCGCCCTCCACCGCACGTATCGATAGGTCGGAAAAACTACCTGTCTATGCGCGCTGGCAGGTGCGGCATGTGTGGCTCATCGACCCGGACCTTCGCACTTTGGAAGCCTATGAAAACGCCGATGGACGCTGGTTACTCCTCGCCACGCTAAAGGACGACGATGTGGTGAATCTTTCGCCCTTTGACGCTATTAGCTTTCCGTTGAGCGGGTTGTGGGCGGATTGACGACAGCTATCCGAGACAGCACGTAGGATGGGCTGAGTTTACGAAGCCCATCGATCAGGTTGCGCTATTTGCCGCGGCCAGGGAAAACGAAGCGATTGCGACTGATCAGGACGCCTATGGCCAACGGTATGTGATCGATTTCGTGATGCGCCGTGGAGGTCGGGAGGCTACTGTTCGCGACACCCGCTCTACTGCGTCACCCCCCGGGCATCCGCGGTTGGGCCAGGCTGCGCACCATCGCGGGGCGGCTCTCGACCCGGCCCGCCGCGAAACTCAGGGCGTCGGCGTACGCCTGGCTGCCGTGGAGGAGCATGGAGTACCCGGATCGTCAGTGGAATTTATGGACAGCAGCGCGTTATTCGAGAGTATACCCGATCATCGAAAACGCGTGGGCATCCGCGATTTAGGAAAGACACGTCGGGGGATCCGGAAGGCCTCCTTCGGGATCCCCATCATAAAGCGCAAGTATCATATCGCCAATGATTGGCGCGGACACGCGCCCTACGCGTGCTATTATTGTTGCGTGCCCGCGCCGAATTTCTTGTTGACGTTCAAGGCGCTGGCGATGGCCTGGGCCAGGTCGCGGGACTGCAGCGGCTTTTTGAGCAGAGCATGGACCGCCGCGCGCCGCGCCTTGTGGGCAAGCTCCGGCCCGCCGAAGCCGCTCATGAGCAAGACCGGGATATCCGGGCGGATCTCCCGCAGGCGCATGGCAAGCTCGGTACCACTCATGCGCGGCATGAGCTGATCGGTTACAACGAGATCAAAACGCGCC
>JBOIDH010000477.1:0-1751 GCA_050740495.1 Gammaproteobacteria bacterium
CGACAGCCGCATCCTGCACCAGCATCTGCACCAGAGTATCGAACGCATCGGCGCCGCCCTCGCCGAACAAGGGCGCATCACCCGGCAACACCATCAGGACCTCATGAGCATTCGCGCGCTGGCATTGCGAAGCGTGGCGGATCGCCTCTACCGCGTCGTGCGGCAGGCCGCCCGCGAGGTCGGTAAGGACGTGAATCTTGTGATCCATGGCGAGCAGGTTGAATTCGATCGCGCGACCTTAGACCAGCTCGTGGCGCCGCTCGAGCACCTCTTGCGCAACGCCGTTGTGCATGGCATCGAGAGCCCCGCCGTCCGCGTGGGGGCGGGCAAGCCAGAACGCGGCAAGGTAATTTTAACCGTTCGCCAGGCGTCGCCCGGCATCGCGATTACTGTGTCCGATGATGGTGCGGGGCTCGATCTGGCGCGCCTACGGGCCAAGGCCGCGCAGAAGGAGCTGATCGGTCAGGGCGCACCGCTCAGCGATGAGGAAGCGATGCACCTCATCTTCTCTTCTGGGTTTTCGACCGCCGAAGTGGTGACCGGGCTCGCCGGCCGCGGTGTGGGCATGGATGCGGTGCTGAATGCCGTCACCGCCGCGGGAGGCCGTATCGAGGTACGCTCTGAAGCAGGCGCTGGGGCCTGCTTTTCCTTGTTTCTGCCGGTCACCCACAGCATCGTGCATGCGGTCCTCGTGCGTGCCGGGAGCGCCCTCTACGCCATCCCCTCGGCTATGTTCGAGCAAGTTCTTGAAGCCAAGGCCGAGCACCGGGAAGGGACTGAGCATCGGCGCCCTTTTGTTCATGCTAGCCGCGAGTACCCGGCAGTCCATTATCTGCCCAGGCTCCTCGGTGATTCGGCGTGCGTGGTGAGTGTCATGCGCCAACAGAAGCTCTTGCTGCTCCACGAGGGCGGCGGCCACGCCGCGGTCCTGGTCGATGAGGTCATTGGTAACCGCGAGGTCATTATCAAGGGCGTGGGCCCGCAGCTCAGCGGGGTCCCGGGGATCCTCGGCGCGACAGCCCTGGGTGATGGGCGCAGCGTTCTAATCCTCAATCCAGTCCAGCTGGCGCATCGGGGCGAGGCGGCGATCGCGGTGCCGCGCGCGGCCGATGCCCCCGGTGCCCGGGCACCGGGGGCGCCGCTGGTCATGGTCGTGGACGATTCTCTGACCGTCCGAAAGTTCACGGAACGCTTGCTGTCACGGCACGGTTACCAGGTCACGACCGCGCGCGATGGAATGGATGCCATGGAGCAAATGGCTTTCAGCCTACCCGATGTGATCCTGCTCGACATCGAAATGCCGCGCATGGACGGATTCGATCTCACCCGCAAGCTCAAGCAGAACCCAAGAACGGCGCGTGTGCCGATCATCATGATCACTTCGCGAGCGGCGGAAAAGCATCGCCGGCACGCCTTGGGTTTAGGGGTGGATGCCTTCCTCGGAAAGCCCTACGTAGAGCAACAGTTACTTGATCATATCGCCGGTTTCGTACAGCGTCCCGCGGCATGACGGCGGGCGCCCAGTCGGCACCGATTCGCGCGGTTTAGTTAGGGTGTGTGAGGCACAAAGCTGCGGTCGACGGTGTCGATCACTTCGCTGGCGGATTGATAGCGATCCTCGGGCCGCTTGGCGAGCAAGCGGTCGACTAAGGCTTGATAAGCCGATAATTGGGGCGGTAAACGCGGGATCGGCGCGTTGATGTGCTGGCGCAGCAAGGCGGCCCAATCCCGCGCAGTGAACGGCTTGGCGC
>JBOIDH010000478.1:0-1746 GCA_050740495.1 Gammaproteobacteria bacterium
CAGTTCCGATAAGGCCTCGTCGAGGGCGTAGAAGCCCTGCACGGTTTGCGTATACGGCGTACTGCCGGCGTCTTGCGCTTCGCAATACTGGCGGAGATCGAGATAAAGACTCCGCGGCGCTTGGCCGGGAGGCGGGAGCGCCTGGCGCCGCACGATGACGAACGCTACCCCCGGCACGCCGTGCAAACATTTATTGGCGGTGACCGCACAGGCCGCGATGTTCCAGCGCATGAAATCAAGGTGCTCGGCTCCGAAGCTGCTCACGCCGTCGACCAAGAGGCGAACGTCTCGCGCCGCGCAGATTTCCGCCAGCTCGGCGATCGGATTCAGGCGGCCGGTCGTGGTTTCGTGGTGCACGAGCGCGACGTAGTGAAACCTCCGGTTTTGATCAAGGCAAGCGCGCACCGCGTCGAGATCGATCCCTCGGTCCCAGGCGTGGTGAAGACGCACGTGGTGTAGCCCGTGGATGCGCGCGATCGCGGTGAGCCGCTCCCCGTACACACCATTCTCGAGTATGAGCACACTATCTGTATCTTTAATCACGGTACTCATCATCGCCTCGACGGCGGCGGTTCCCGAGCCGGTCAGCAACACCGCCGCCCAATGATCGGGGGGCAGGCCATACACGCCGAGTAGCCGCGTGCGGATGCTTTGTTGAAGCGCGGTAAACTCCGGTTCCCGGTGACAAAGATCCGGCCGCAGCAAGGCCTGGCGCACGCGCTCGCTAAGCGTGACGGGCCCGGGGTTTAGAAGGATCATGGGGCCCCCGGCTAGGGAAGCTCTGCAAAAGTTACTGCGCAGCCCATCTGCTTTCCTCGCTCCTCAAAGCGCGGCCGTCCCTGGGCCGCTCCTCGCGGCTTCGCGCATCTGGGCTTGCTCGCGACACTTTTGCAGAGCTTCCCTAGAAGCTCGAACCGATGTGTGACATGAGCCGCCGCACAACCTCGGAAGGAGAGACGGCCGGACGCGGCAAGTCGGGGAGGGCGCCGGTGCGGATCTTGACATGGCAAAAGAGCGGCTTGCTTTCCGGGATCGCGTCGAACAAGGCCTCGATGACATGGGGCTGATCGCCCGTGAAGCTAGCCCCGTAACCGCAGGCCTGGGCGATCTTTGCGAAAGAGACGCCGGCCGACACCGTGGCTTGGGCGCCGGTCGAATCATGCGCTTCGTTGTCGAGCACGATATGAATGAGATTAGGTCCTCCGTAGGCTCCTATGGTGGCGAGATTGCCCATGCGCATGAGTGCCGCGCCATCCCCGTCTAGAATGATAACCCGAAGGTCGGGCCGGGCGAGGGCAAGGCCCAGCCCGAACGAGGAAGCACAGCCCATCGAACCCACCATGTAAAGGTGGTTCGGGCGATCCGCGAGTGCATACAGCTCGCGCCCTGTATAGCCCGTCGTGGCGATGATGACCGTGCCTTCGGCGGGTGTGCGTTCAAGAACGCGGTGCAAGACCTCGCTCCGGCTCGGCCGGGGTTGCTCCCTCACCATCTCGACACGCGTTCCCGGTGCGCTCGCATGCGGCGGTCGTCGCTCTGGATCCAGGGCATGGGCAGCGACCGTCCCTCGGCGCATGACGAAGGCGTAGGGCCGCTCCTCGCGCTCGATGAAACCGCGTGCCCGGTCCCATGCCGCTCGGATCGCGCCTGGCTCGCTGGGAAACGGTTCCCAGGGGATCTCCATCGTTTCCAGCAAGGAACCGGTGATCCGCCCCATCAGCTCGTGTTGCGGTTCGTCCTTCAGAT
>JBOIDH010000479.1:0-1743 GCA_050740495.1 Gammaproteobacteria bacterium
AGGCCGATATCGTCGTACCTGCCACCCTTCGCGAGGGCCTGGCCCTGACCCGGGACATAGGCAGCGAACATCACGCCGGTATGGTAGTGGTAACCGCGCAGTTCCGCGAGGTCAAAATGCAGCTCGACGGCGGGCGCGCGCTCCGCGAGGAGGCGCGCGATTTCCCGCAATTCGGCAAGCGCCTTGACGACGCTCTGGCTTGCGCCGGCGAAGACCTCTTGGGCCTGCGCCAAGATCGATTCCCCGCCGTTAAGCGCGGGGAGCGCGCGCATCAACCCGGCGGCCCGCGGGGCGATGCTCCAATCGTTTAAATAGCGGTTGATCTCCGGACAGGCCTTGCGCTGTAAGGCATCGAATATAATGCTTTCCTGATCGCGATCAAGCGCGGCCTGCCGCGAGAGACCGCGAAAAATGGCCATGTGGCCAAGATCCAAGAGCACCGAATCGAAGCCCGCCGCGGTCAGGGTATCGAGCATTAGGCACATCACCTCGACATCGCTTTCTAAACCGCGATGCCCGTAAAGCTCCGCTCCTATCTGAAAGGGATTACGTGATCCCGCGAAGGAATTCGGCAAGGTATGCAGCACGGGTCCGAGATAGCACAAGCGCGTGGGCGCATCGCCTCGCAAGCGATGGGCGTCGATACGCGCGACCTGCGGGGTCATGTCGGCCCGCACGCCCATGAGCCGGCCGGTCAGTTGATCGGTAAGCTTAAAGGTCTGGAGATCCAGATCATGCCCCACCCCCGTCAACAGGGATTCCAAATATTCGATGAGCGGGGGAATGACCAAGTCGTAACCCCAGCTATGGAAGAGATCGAGGATCCTGCGGCGTAACGCCTCGAGGCGCTCGGCTTGGGGAGGTAATACCTCATCTACGCCCTCGGGCAGGAGCCAGCGGTCCTCTAGCACCATGGGCTCAATGAAACCCGACAAGGAGCAAGACGCCGAGCAGCATGCAGGTCAGCCCCGCGAAGCGTAGCGTCGCATCGTCAAAGCGAGCCGCTTGCAACATGAAGCGCCGAACGGCGTCGGGGTTCAAAAAAGGGGCGATGCCTTCTAGGACCAGCATCAGGCCAAAGGCAACCGCGAGTTCTTGCCACATCACAGCGTTAACCGTGCCTTAGCTCCCGGGACGGTCCGGCGCCGATGGGGGACGGGAGGGGGACCGCGAAAGCGGCGCTTATGGGTTTGCCGGGGTCTTAAAGTAATTGAAGAAATCCGACGTCGGATCGAGCAATAAAATATCCTGGTTCTTGCCGAAGCTTTTCTTGTAGGCATTGAGGCTACGGTAAAACGAATAGAACTCTTCATTGCGTCCATAGCCGCCGGCGTACGTCTCGGCGGATTTGGCGTCGCCCTCGCCGCGGGTCTGTTCCGCTTCCCGGTAAGCCTCCGCCAAGATCACCGTGCGATCACGGTCCGCGGCGGCGCGTATGCGCTCCGCCGCCTCGGCTCCTTCGGAGCGAAGCTGGCGCGCGACCCGCTCGCGCTCGGCGCGCATGCGGTCATACACCGCGCTGCTCACTTCCTCGGGAAGGTTGATGCGCTTCGTGCGCACATCCACCACCCTCACGCCGAGCCCATACCCCTTCTCGCGCACGGCTGAGGTAACGATGTCGGTGACGTCGCCGCGATGACCGGCCACGACTTCTTGCACGGTGCGCTTACCGAACTCCCCGCGCAGACTATCGTTTATTTGCTGAAACAGGAGCTCGCGAGCGACGGTCTCATCACCGCGGGT
>JBOIDH010000480.1:0-1739 GCA_050740495.1 Gammaproteobacteria bacterium
CAGAACAAGAGCAAATCGCGCTTGACGATCCAGGCGCAAGCGTGCGCTAGTCCCCGTTCCATTCCCGCTGATCCTCTAGGTGCAAAGCGCGGCTGATTGTGATGTCGGTGGAGTGATGGCTCGTGAAAATAACCAGCCCGCCGCGCGCGGCGTGCCCTTCCAGCATCGAGGCCACCGTTTTTATAGCAGTTTTATCCATGGCGGTAAAGGGTTCGTCCAGAAGCCACAGGCAGGCTTGGTTGACCAGCAAGCGCGCCAAGGCCAGGCGCCGGCGCTGGCCTGCGGACAGCCTGTGGGTTAGCGTATCCGCGAGATCGCCAAGACCCAAACGCTGCAAGGCCGCGTTGATGGGGATCCCGCCCCCGTGCAAGGCGGAAGCGAGAGAGAGGTTTTCCGCGACGCTCAAACTGCCCTTCACGCCATCGGCGTGGCCGACGTAGATGAGGTCTCGGAGATAGGCGGAACGGACCGTCTCCAGCGGTTGGCCGCGCCAATGGAGCGTCCCGGATTCCGGTTGCGTCAGGCCGGCGATCATCCGCAATAGCGTGGTTTTGCCGGCGCCGTTGGCGCCCGTGATCTGCAAGATTTCCCCGCGCGCAAGCGTAAAGGACAGGCCCGTGATAAGCAGGCGATCCCCGCGGCGGCAACACAGATCGCGGGCTTCAAGCGTGGGCGAAGCTGCATTGGGCATCGTGGATGCGCGTTCGATCGTGGAGAGCGTGGATGTCATTCGATGGTGTAGGATGGTGTAGACCGCGCGGCGCCGGTATACCTGCGCCGCCGATTCGACAAGCTTCCTATTGGCTTATAATACTTCAAGCTTGAACCTAGAGCTTGGGCACGTGCGGGAGGGGGGGTGCGCGAGTTGCAGAACAGGCATCACCGAGCGGGTGGCGGATGGCATCGATCGTAAGTAGGCTCCGGCGGCTTGGCGCCCGCTTGCTTAAACGGGGTGAGCGCGAGGATCCGGCGATTGGTGAAGCGCCCGCCCTCCGCATCCGGCACGAACGCCTGCTGGAACAGCAGGCGGCGTTGAGCGCGCTTACCAAAGGCGAGATCCTGCAGGGCGAGGATCCCGGGCAAGTCTTTCGCTTACTGACCGCGACGGCCGCGCTCTCGCTCGGGGTCGAGCGCGTAAGTTTCTGGCGTTACAGCGAGGATCGAACGGCTATCCGTTGTATCGATCTCTACGAGCGAGGGCCCAACCGGCACAGCGCCGGCGCCGAGCTTTTGGGCGCGCTCTATCCGGCTTATTTTCATGCGCTCGCGCGGAGCGAGGCCATCGTCGCCGATGATGCCCACGGCGATCCACGGACCTGCGAGTTCGCGGCCACTTACCTGACGCCGCTCGGCATCAACGCGATGATGGACATCCCCGTGCATTTGCACGGCCGCCTCGAGGGTGTGCTCTGTCACGAGCAGGTCGGCCCACCCACTCCCTGGATGCCCGAGGACCAGTTGTTCGGCATCGCGATCGCGAACCTCTTCGAGCTGGTCATCGAGCAAGGCGAACGCCGCCGGACGGAGGCGGCGCTGCGTGAAAGCGAGGCGCGGTTTCGCACCCTGGCCGACAGCCTCCCGGTCATGGTCTGGGTCGCGGATCCGCAAGGACGCTGCACGTGGTTCAACAGGACCTGGCTCGCCTTCACCGGCCGCACGCTCGATGAGGAGATCGGCTTCGGTTGGACTCAAGAAGTGCATCCCGAGGATACCGAGGGCTGTCTGCGGCGCTACGGCAA
>JBOIDH010000481.1:0-1716 GCA_050740495.1 Gammaproteobacteria bacterium
CCGTCGCGCGCCTCGGGGGCGATGAGTTCGTGATTCTACTCCCCCACATCCCCGCGGCGCGCGATGCCGCCCAGGTGGCGGCCAAGGCGCTGCGCGCCGTGTCCGCGCCGTTTACGGTGTTGGGGCAAGAGTTGAACACGAGCACGAGCCTCGGAGTGAGCCTGTTCCCGAAGGATGGGACGGATGCGGAGACCTTGCTCAAACATGCCGATACCGCTCTTTACCAGGCCAAGGATCGGGGCCGCCAGCAATACCAGTTTTTCGATGCGCGCATGAACGCCCAAGCCCATGAAAGGTTGTTGCTGGAAAACCATCTGCGGCGCGCGCTCGAGCGCGGAGAGTTGTCGCTGCACTACCAGCCCCAGATCGATCTCCGCAGCAATGCGGTCGTTGGGGTCGAGGCGCTGCTGCGCTGGCAACATCCCGAGCGGGGGATGGTGCCCCCCGATGAGTTCATCCCGATCGCCGAGGAGACGGGGCTTATCGCCGAGATCGGCGAGTGGGTGCTGCGCACCGCCTGCAATCAGGCGAGCACATGGCATGCAGCCGGCCTACCGCCGGTGCGAATGGCCGTGAATCTCTCGGTGCGCCAGCTCCTCCGGCAGGTCGATCTCCCGGCGTTGGTTGGGGCCGTGTTGCGGGATTCCGGGCTCGCGGCGCCCAGCCTCGATCTCGAGATCACCGAATCGATGCTGATGGCCGATCCCGGACATGCCATCGAGGTTCTGCGCGAGTTGCATGGCATGGGGATCCAGATCACCGTCGATGACTTCGGCACCGGGTACTCGAGCCTTTCCTACCTCAAGCGGCTGCCGCTCGATCGCATCAAGATTGACCAGTCCTTCGTGCGCGATATTCCCGAGGACGCCCACAATGTGGTGATCGCTCAAACGATCCTGGCGATGGCGAAGCAGCTCAAGATCCGCGTGGTGGCGGAAGGGGTGGAGACCCCCGCGCAATGCCAGTTCCTGCGCGAGCAGCATTGCGAGGAAGCGCAGGGTTATCTCTTCAGTCATCCTCTCCGCGCCGAGGCTTGCGCGGAGCTGTTAGCGAGAACGCCGCTGTACGTGGCCGCGAGCCGGTAAAGCCAACGCATCGGCTTCCAGGTTGGCAATATAACGCTGGATGTTTTTTCTTGCCGAGGTTTCATAGCGGGCACGGAAGAAATCCGTAAAGAAGATCGTACGACGTTCCAGGATGGCTTTAAGAAACTTCAATTTGGCGGGATAAAACAGTTCGTCCGGAGTGTTGGCTCGCTCGATTCTTAAGGCCTGGCTGTCACCTAGAAATTCGTCCCAGGGAGAGCCGAAACTGGCGAAATCGATGTCGCATAGGACCCGCTCATCGTGGCTATGAGGCGCTTCCCGGTGCGCGGTGGCGAGGATGAGTTCACCGATCTTGCGCACGAGATCCTGCTGGAAATGGCTGCGCGCGGCGCGCTCGAAGAGTTCCACGCTCCGTTGCTCGTTGTCGGAAGCTTCCGGATTATGGACCACATCGTGGAACCAGACCGCCATTTCCACCGCATCGGGCGCTTCGATGAGCGATTTGGCCGCGTCCAAGTGCCGCAGGCAATGAAATATGTGGGTTAAGGTGTGGTAATGGCGGTGTGGCTCGGCGTAGTGGCGGCTCAGATCCGCCCAAGCCCGCATGGAACTCGCCTCCGCGCCCGGCGTTAGACAGCGGTTCCAGAGCAAACAAAAACGCGTCTTGAGC
>JBOIDH010000482.1:0-1712 GCA_050740495.1 Gammaproteobacteria bacterium
CGCCCTACGCGTGCTATTATTGTTGCGTGCCCGCGCCGAATTTCTTGTTGACGTTCAAGGCGCTGGCGATGGCCTGGGCCAGGTCGCGGGACTGCAGCGGCTTTTTGAGCAGAGCATGGACCGCCGCCCGCCGCGCCTTGTGGGCAAGCTCGGGCCCGCCGAAGCCGCTCATGAGCAAGACCGGGATATCCGGGCGGATCTCCCGCAGGCGCATGGCAAGCTCGGTACCACTCATGCGCGGCATGAGCTGATCGGTTACAACGAGATCAAAACGCGCCGGCCGCGCTTGGAATGCCTCGAGGGCCGCCTGACTGTCTTGGAACCCGATGGGTTCGTAGCCGAGGGCCGCGATCATCTCCTCACCGAGGAGCACCAGCGCCTCGTCGTCGTCGACGAGGAGGACGGTCTCGCCGCGACCCATAGGAATCGGCACGCGCTCGATACCGCTCGCGGAGGCGGTCTCCAAAGACCGAGGGAGGTAGACCGTGAAGCTGCTCCCCTGACCCGGGGTGCTCGAAACCTCGATGGCGCCACCGTGGTCGCTCACGATGCTGTGCGCCAGGGACAGCCCGAGCCCGGTCCCCTGGCCGAGGTCCTTGGTTGTGAAGAAGGGATCGAAGACCCGATCGAGCGTGGCCTCGTCAATCCCCTGTCCGGTGTCCGTAACTTTGAGGCGCGCATAGGCCCCCCGCTCTAGCGTGTGATGTCTCTGCACCATGCGCTCGCTGAGCTCGATCACGTCGAGGGCAATCTCGAGCAGCCCGCCTTCCGGCATCGACTGTACGGCGTTGGTGCAGACATTCATCACCAACTGATGCAGGCGGATCACATCGCCCTGCACCGTCGCATCCTCCGCGTTCACGCAAAGCTTCAGCTCGATCGTCTCGGGCAGCGAGGCCTTGATAAGCTCCGCGACCTCGCCGAGGAGCGGCCCGAGCCGCACCGGGACGTGTTCACGGCTTCCCGGCTGCGTGAAGGCCAGGATTTGATCGACCAGGTCCTTCGCCCGGTTCGCCGCCGCCATCACGTTGCCGAGGTAGCGCTGGAGGTTGCTGCCTGCGGGCGCGGCGTCGAGCGCCATCTCCGCATAGCCCAGGATAGCACCGAGGATATTGTTGAAATCATGGGCGATCCCGCCTGCGAGCGTCCCGATCGCCTCGAGCTTCTGAGCCTGACGGAGCTGTGCCTCGAGCCGCGCCTTTTCGGACTCGGCGCGCTCGCGCTCGGCAAGCTCCTCTTGCAGCCGGGCGTGCGCGGCCCGCAGCTCGCCCGTGCGCTGCTCGACCCGCAGCTCGAGCTCCGCGTGCGTTTGGGCCAGCGCCCGTTCCGCCGCCTCCCGCCGCGCGATATCGGCCTGCAGCGCCTGCGTGCGCTCCGCCACCTGCGCCTCCAGCTCCGCGGTATGGGCCCGGATCCGCCCCATCATGTCGTTGAAGGCTCGCGCCAGATCTCCAGCCTCGTCGTGCGAGCGCACGGCCACCTCAACCCCGCGTTCGCCCGCCGAAAAGCGAGATACGGCCTCGGTCAGCGTCCGGAACGGCGAGGTGAGCCAGCCTGCTGTCACGACCGCGAAAAGCGAGACGAGCAGGGCGATCGCAATGGCCAGGATGAGCCCCTCGCCAAGCAAGCGATCGATGGGCACGAGGAGGACTGATTGGGGCTCGGCGACGACCACAAGCCAGGGCCGATAGCGCAGTCGCGCGGGCACCGAC
>JBOIDH010000483.1:0-1709 GCA_050740495.1 Gammaproteobacteria bacterium
GCCGCACGGCTGAACACCAGCTCGTCTTGGGCGGCAAGCACTTCAAAATAGCGCTCGCTCACCCGTACCGCGAGGTCCTGGCGGGCGGCATCGACCTCGGCCGCGGCTTGCTGAATGCGGGTGCCGGCCTGACGCAATTGCACCCATCGATCATACCTAAACACCGGTTGGGTGAGCCTGAGGTTGTACGCCTCGCCCGTGAACTGGAATTTCCCGGCGCCAAAACTGTCTGAGCCCGATTCGGGGGTGACGTCCTGAAAATTCCGCGCGACCTCGGTCGTGAAGCGGAGCGAGGGAAGCAACTGGGCGCGCGCTTGCGGGTATTGCTCCAGCGTGGCTTGGTGGGAGGCTATAATTCCCAGCAATTCTGGATCTTTGGTCTCGGCGAGCTGGTACACATCGACCAGATTGTCGGCGCGCGCCAGCGGGCTCATGATGAAAGAAAAACCAGCCAGCACGAGCGTAAGCCATTTGCTAGTCACGGCCTTATTATTTCTTTCTAATGCAAATTGTCAATGTCGCCGGCCGGCGGTGCTTGCTCGCGCTGCGCATGTCGGTCTCGAAAGTTTCTTCAAAGGCGAGCGAGCGTAAGGCAATACGATTAAGCCCGTATGAATCTAAATAACCGGCATGCTGCATTTCGTTCAGAGTAATTGCCTGGAAGCCCTCGCAACGGAGCTCGCGGAGGTTCTCCGCACGCCGTTGCCGGACGCTTTGATGCCCGATACGATTGTGGTTCAGCATCCCGGTATTGCGCCGTGGCTGTCGTTGCGGCTCGCATCGACGCTCGGGATTTCCGCCAACTTCCGTTTCCCGCTTCCCGCGCAGTTTATCTGGGAGGTCTTTCGCGCCGTGTTGCCGGCGGTCCCGGAAGCGCCTCATCCGTTCGAGAGCGACGTGCTCACCTGGCGTATTCTCGCGCTCCTGCAAGACCTCGAGCCAGCGGACCATTGGGCGGAGCTCCGCCGATATCTCGATCACCAGGGCGAGCGTGAGGCCTATGAGCTTGCCGCGCGCATCGCCCTCACCTTCGAGCGCTATCTGGTGTACCGGCCGCAGTGGATCCGGGACTGGGAGGGGGGCGAAGACCGGCACTGGCAAGCGCGACTCTGGCGCCGCCTGGCGCCCGTGGGCGCGAGACATTGGCTGCATATGCGGGATGAATTCATGGCCATGCCCTTGAGACAGCCGCCGGACCCTTCGGTCTTGGCCCCGCGGGTGTGCTTGTTCGCGTTGCGGACGCTCTCCCCGGCGTATGTCGAGGTCATGGCGCGGCTCGCGGCTACGATCGACGTCTATTTTTTTTACCTCAATCCCTGCCGGCAATATTTTGGGGATGTCGTATCCTCCTTGAAAAACGGCGCCGGCGAGGTTGACGCGGGCAACCCCTTGATCGCGTCCTTAGCGCGCCAAGGGCGGGATGTGATCGATACGCTGCTTGCCTACGACCCGATCGATCATGAGGTGTTCGTGGAACCGCGCCCGGCGACGACGCTAGGCCGGATCCAGGCGGATCTCCTCGATCTCATCGACCGCGGCGCGCCGGGCGCGGCCGAGGCCGTCCCGCTCCCCGATCTCGATTCGCTCCAGATCCATGCTTGTCCCGGGCCGCAGCGCGAGGTCGAGGTGCTCCACGATCAGCTACTTCATCTATTTACAGCCTTGCCGGACCTGCGGCCCTCCGAGGTGCGGATCATGACGCCCGACAT
>JBOIDH010000484.1:0-1691 GCA_050740495.1 Gammaproteobacteria bacterium
GGGAGTCCTCACATGCAAGTCGCTAGCGCGGTAAAAGATATAGCACTCGAGGTGCGGCAGGAAGGGCAAAGCTTTCTAAAAACAGTGCTTGGCAATCGCCAATATCTGACTATCGCGGGCGGCGTCGCCGCGGCGATACTGCTACTGAGCTTGTTGCTGGGATCATTGTCGCTCGCCTTCGCGCTGGTTTGCGGCGCCCTGGCCATCGCTTACGGAGCCTGGTCGGTGCAATGGATCCTGGCGCAACCCGAAGGCTCCGAACGGATGCGCGAGATTGCCGCCGCTATTCAGCAAGGGGCATCGGCCTATCTCGATCGCCAATACACGACCATCGCCAAGGTCGGGGCCGGATTGTTTCTCCTCATCGGGATCGTGCTCGACTGGAAAACGGCCTTCGGCTTCTTGCTGGGAGCGGTGCTCTCGGGCGCGACGGGCTACATCGGCATGAACATCTCGGTGCGTTCGAATCTGCGCACCGCCGAAGCGGCCAAAAGCGGGCTTAACCCCGCATTGACCCTGGCGTTTCGCGGCGGCGCCATCACCGGCCTCTTGGTCGTGGGCCTCGGGCTATTAGGCGTGGCTGGCTATTACGCTCTGCTCGCGGCGCTCGCCCCCGAGGGCACAACGGTGGACCTTGCTCCGCTCGTCGGTTTAGGCTTCGGCGGTTCCTTGATCTCGATCTTCGCGCGCTTGGGCGGCGGTATCTTCACCAAGGGCGCCGATGTCGGCGCGGATCTGGTCGGCAAGGTCGAGGCCGGGATCCCGGAAGATGATCCCAGGAATCCCGCCGTCATCGCGGATAACGTGGGGGATAATGTCGGCGACTGCGCGGGCATGGCGGCCGATCTCTTCGAGACCTATGCCGTTACCGTGATCGCCACCATGCTGCTCGGGACCTTGCTGGTAAAAAGCGCCACGGTGGACGCGGTGCTCTATCCGCTCGCGCTCGGGGGGGTGTCGATCATCGCCTCGATCATCGGCACCTTTTTCGTCAAGGCCGCGGAAGGCGGCAAAATCATGGACGCCCTCTACCGCGGATTGATCGTCGCGGGCGGGATCGCGGCGGTCGCCTTCCTACCCGTCACGATTTTCATGATGTGGAGCGTGGACGAATACAACGTCATCGCGCTTTATCTGTCGTCGCTCGTGGGTCTGGTGCTCACCGGGGCGCTGGTCTGGGTCACGGAATACTATACGGGCACCCAGTACGCGCCGGTGCGCCATATCGCGGAGGCCTCGACCACCGGACATGCGACCAATATCATCGCCGGGCTTGCGGTCTCGATGAAGGCGACGGCGCTCCCCGTTCTGGCCGTCTGCGCGAGCATTTTCCTCGCCTATGCCTGCGCGGGCATCTACGGGATCGCGATCGCCGCGACCAGCATGCTGTCGATGACCGGCATCATCGTGGCCCTCGACGCCTACGGTCCCATCACCGACAACGCCGGCGGCATCGCCGAGATGGCCGATCTCCCGCCCGAGGTCCGCGGGATCACCGATCCGCTCGATGCCGTCGGCAATACGACCAAGGCCGTGACCAAAGGGTATGCCATCGGTTCGGCGGGACTCGCGGCCTTGGTGTTGTTCGCTGACTATACCCACAGCTTGGAGCACGCCGGGATGAACATAAGCTTCGAACTCTCGGATCCGGCGGTGATCATCGGTCTCTTCATCGGGGGTCTCGTCCCCTA
>JBOIDH010000485.1:0-1685 GCA_050740495.1 Gammaproteobacteria bacterium
CCACGCTGGCAGCCCCGCGGTTCGTGATCGGGCAAGTCCGGGCGGGTACGCGGGTAGTCGGTCGCCTGCATTTCGAAGGCGACCAGCCCGTTCTTCACATGGATGTTCCAGGAACAACTCCCGGTGCAGTTGACCCCGTGGGTGGAGCGCACTATCTTGTCGAAGCGCCAGCGGTTGCGATAGGCGTCCTCCCACTGGCGATCCTCGTTGGTGACGATGCCGTGGCCGTTCGAAAACGTGCCCTGGACCCGTTTGAAGAATCGCAGGCGATCGAGAAAATGACTCATTCTAATGTCTCCTGCGTATATGCGCCAAGATTTTCATTCGGTCCGATCCCCCGCTCCCCGATTCAAGCCGGTATGCTCATCAGCCCCTTGCTGACCATGACCGCGGGACCGCCGACCCGGACGGTAAGGTCCGCGGTCCGTTGATTATTCATCTCCACGCTCAAGAGGCTTTTGCGGGCCTTGGCCTCTCCCCGGTCAACGGTGAAACTGTACGTTCCGGTCCTGATGTGCGGGTGGGAGCAAAGATAACCCGCGAAGGCCGGCACCGCCGATGCGATCGGAGGATCGTCGTCAAAGCCGATGTGCGGACCTATGAGCCGCGCATGCATATCGGACCCGGGCGTTTCGCTGTGGCGGGAAAAGAGCAGGATCTCACGGGCAAAGGTTCCGGGGGCCGTGGATTGGCTCCACGCCGTGTAATTGAATTGGGCGCGGCGTACCGCTGCATACGAGCCGATAGGCACGATAAGATAGGGATACCCGCAGGATACCAACAACGGAGTATATCTAGGCGCCCGCGGTGCCCGGAGGTCGGAGACGCCCAAGGACAGGATCCCGGCCAGCTCGTCTTCGGCCGGCACGAACCGGTCGATCGTATACCGCGTCTTCATGGAAAATTGCGCCCGCGTCGGTCTGGCAGGCGTTTTCGGATCGCGGGTGATGTGCACTTCCACGGGGCCGCTCTTCTCTTCGAGGACGACGGGAGTGTGCGGTTGCGGCAGCGCGATTGCGCCGATCGAGGCAAGCACGAACGCGGCGGCGATGATCCCGTGCCCGCCGAACTCGGCCTCGGCCAGCGGAGAAAAGATGCGGATCCGCCACCTGCCCGTGTCTTCTCGCGCGGGAAACACAAACACGGTTTGCGGGAGATTCAACTCCCGGGCGATCAGTTGCATTTTTGCCGCATCCAGCCCTTGGGCGTTGGGGAACACGGCGATCTGCGCGCCGTGAAACACGGAATCGGTGAACACATCGGCGGTGTAGAACTCGAGATCCACTGCTTGTTTTCCTTATGCTTGTTCATGGCGAAACCGGCTTGAGCGAACGCCAATATGCACCCGGCCCGCGACGATGCGCACCGGGTATGTCTCGACGCGGGCTTCCTTTTTCTCGAGACATTGGCCGGTGATCAGGCTGAAGTGCTGCTTGTAGAGCGGTGAGGCGACGACGATCTCGCCATTGATGTCGCCGACGATGCCCCGGTGCAAGACATTGGCCTTGCCGATGGGATCGTAGTTGTCGATCGCATAGAGGCCGCCTTCGTTCAAATAGAATATCGCGACTTGCCGGCCATCCACCAGCGCGCAGCCGCCATACCAGGGGACTAAATCGTCGAGCGCGCAAACATCCACCCACTCCGTCGATTCCATCGCCACAGCTAGATTTGCCCATCTCACG
>JBOIDH010000486.1:0-1656 GCA_050740495.1 Gammaproteobacteria bacterium
CGGCTCGCCGTTGACCGGCCGCTGCGCCGCGAACACTTTGAGCGCCACGAAGTCGGCCCGAAAATCCTCCAGCAAGGCTCGATAGAGCGTAGCGATCGTTGCCTTGATGTCATCGCTCCCGAGGAGCTTGATCGTCAGTTCATGCAAACGCCGCCGCAGATCGTCGTTCTCCGCCGCAATCGTTAACAGCTCACGGTATTTATTCTCAAGCCGCCGGTACTGTTCGCGTAAGGCGGCCACCTGGCGCTCGATGAGCGACACCGCCTCGCCCGTCACATGCGGCACGGCGATCTCGGCCAAGACAGCCGGATGCTCGACGAAAAACTGTGGATGCGCTTTCAGGTACTGAGCGACCACGGCATCGGCGCCCTCTCCGATCCGCAACGGGTCTTTGTTGGTCATAAGGTCATGCGTGCGTCGAACACCTTGGTCGCGGGTCCCGTCATCCACACTTCCTGCCCGGCGCCCCGCCAACGCAGCGTCAACTGCCCGCCGGGTAAGACCACGTTCACCTCGGGGTCCAATAAACCGAGCCGTCTCCCCGCGACCACGGCGGCACACGCCCCGGTGCCGCAGGCGGGCGTCTCGCCAGCGCCGCGCTCGAAGACCCGCAGGCGAATATGGCCCGCGTCGATGACCTGCATGAAACCGACATTGGCGCCTTGCGGAAATCTCCAATGCTTACCGATCAGTGGGCCGAGCTCGCCGACCGGCGCCCGGTCGGCGTCCGGGACCCGCAGCACCGCATGGGGATTCCCCATCGAGACCGCGGCCACGCTCACCAGGCTACCGTTGAGTTCGATTTCATAGGTGTCGGCCTCGCGCTCCGCGAGCAACGGGATCTCCGCGGGCGCCAGACGGGGCGCCCCCATATCGACCCGGACTTGCCCGTCGTCTTGGCAATAAAGATGACTGATCCCCGCAAGCGTTTCCACGATGATAGTGTCTCGATCCACCCAACCCGTATCGCGCAAGTAGCGCGCGACGCACCTCGCGCCGTTACCGCACTGCTCTGCTTCGCTGCCGTCGGCGTTAAAGATGCGGTAATTGGCATCGACCCCCGAACGCCTAGGCCGCTCGACCAGCAACACCTGATCGCAGCCCACCCCCAAGCGTCGATCGGCGATCCGCATGATCTGCTCCGGTAATAATGAGATACCCGAGGATAGACCATCGACCAAGACAAAGTCGTTGCCCAGCCCGTGCATCTTCGTCACGTTGATTTCCATTTCGCTAAGGGTACAAGCAGCCGCCGGAGTTGGAAAGCGCACCTCCGGCGAAGATGCCGGTTCCATCGTCATTGGGCCGGAAAAGCTCGGTCTTCGTTTACGCCGGGGTTGCCAAACGTAGTATAAGATACCTTTTAGTCAAGCGTCCCGAGCTCGCTGAAACAGGCAATGAACAGTCCTTTGAACGTGGTTGAAGTCGATCAAGATAATTTTGACGCGCAGGTGCGGCAACGGTCCCGGGTCATTCCGGTGCTCGTGGACTTTTGGGCACCGTGGTGCGCGCCATGCCGCGTCCTCTCCCCGATCCTGGCCAAGCTGGGACAAGAGTATGAGGGCCAGATCGTGGTCGCGACGGTCGATACTGATAAGAATCAGCGCCTCGCGCTGGAGCACCGCATACAAAGCATCCCCGCCGTCAAGCTCTACA
>JBOIDH010000487.1:0-1654 GCA_050740495.1 Gammaproteobacteria bacterium
CCATCGTGCGCTTCATGGACAGAGCCTGGCCGATTGAAATCACGCTCACCAATCGCGAGGACATGCTATTCCGCCTGCTGCTTGGGCGCACGGCGATGGCGGCCGGGGGACTGATCGTGGATCCCGGGAAATCCTTCATCGGCGGCCGCGCTTTACGCCGTGCTTATCTCCAATCGAGCCAGGGCTTACCGGCTATCGAGCCGCCTCCATGAAGATTGCCATTCTGTCGCGCAATCCGAAACTCTATTCGACCCGCCGCTTGGTGGAGGCCGCCAAGCAGCGGCGCCATGAAGTACGGACCCTAGATGTGCTCCGCTGCTACATGAATATCACCTCCCATCGCTCGAGTATTCATTACAAGGGACGGCACCATGAAAAGTTCGATGCCGTGATTCCCCGCATCGGCGCGTCCGTAACCTCCTACGGCACGGCGGTGCTGCGGCAGTTCGAAATGATGGGTGTTTACCCGCTCAACGAATCGGTCGCCATCAGCCGCTCCCGGGATAAACTGCGCGCCTTGCAGTTGCTCTCGCGCAAGGGTATCGGCCTGCCGGTCACGGGATTCGCGCATAAACCCGACGATATCGAGGATCTTATCCAGATGGTCGGCGGTCCGCCGCTCGTCATCAAGCTCCTCGAAGGCACGCAAGGCATGGGCGTCGTGCTCGCGGAAACGCACAATGCTGCGAAAAGCGTGATCGAGTCGTTTTTAGGATTGAAGGTAAGCGTTTTGGTACAGGAGTATATCAAGGAAGCCGGGGGCAGCGATCTTCGCTGTATGGTGGTTGGCGATAAGGTGGTCGCGGCAATGAAACGCCAAAGCCGCGGCGGCGACTTCCGCTCCAACCTGCACCGGGGCGGTGCAGCCAGCCTGATCAAGATCACACCCGAGGAACGCTCCACGGCCGTTCGCGCCGCGCAAACAATGGGGCTGAACGTCGCGGGGGTGGACATCCTGCGCTCTAATCACGGTCCGCTGGTGCTCGAAGTGAACTCCTCCCCCGGACTCGAAGGCATCGAAGTCGCGACCGGCTACGACATCGCGGGCGCGATCATCGAGTTCATCGAAAAAAACGCCCGCAGCGGAAGGACCCGCACCCGAGGCAGCGGGTAAGTCATGCCGCAAGCACCCATCCGTTGCGGCGGAATCGACGTTGCCGCCGGTCAGCGTCTGATCATCGATCTGCCGATCCCGCGCCTCTATACCCATACCGCGCTGACGATTCCGGTCCGGGTCATCCACGGCCGCCAAAGCGGTCCCAGGCTCTTTGTGTGCGCGGCGATCCATGGGGACGAGATCAATGGCGTGGAGATCATCCGGCGGGTCCTGGACGTTCCAGACCTGATGCGCTTGAAAGGAACCCTGCTGGCCGTGCCCGTCGTGAACATCTATGGGTTCATCAATCAATCGCGCTACCTGCCGGATCGGCGGGATCTCAACCGGTGTTTTCCGGGTTCGGAACAGGGATCCTTGGCGGCGCGGCTCGCCGATGTCTTTTTCCGCGAGATTGCCGCGCTGTGCACCCACGGTATCGATCTCCACACCGGGGCCATTCACCGCGAAAACCTCCCGCAAGTTCGTGCCTGTATCGGCGATCCTGAAACCTTGCGGATGGCGCGCGCCTTTGCATCGACGGTCATTGTCAATACCGCT
>JBOIDH010000488.1:0-1643 GCA_050740495.1 Gammaproteobacteria bacterium
TTTCTCCCGCGATAACATCCATCCGGGCATGCTGACCTTGCACCCGAGCGGCATCACCCACGGGCCCCACCCGAAGGCTTTCCAGGCCGGACAAGCCCACCGCCGCACCGAGACCGACGAGGTCGCGGTCATGATCGACGCACGCGATGCGCTCGAGGTGGGCGCGCTTCCGGAGGGCGTCGAATGGCGCGCTTATGTGGATTCTTGGCGGGAGCGCTGAGAGTTTGTGAAAAAATCTACTGCGCTCGGAAGCTCGCGTTCCGGCGGTGCTCGGAATCCTCATGTATTTCAATATACACTCCGGTTCCTGCGCTCCGGCGGAAAGCGACCTCCCTTCGCTCGCGACGGTTTTTTCACAAACTCTGAGAGGTTATGAAACTCGCCTCGCTCAAGGCGGGGGGCCGCGATGGCACGCTCGTCGTCGTGAGCCGCGATCTAACCCGGGCGGCGGCAGCGAAAATCGCGCCGAGCTTGCAAGCCGCCCTAGATAGTTGGACCAAGATAGCGCCGAAGCTCGAAGCGATCTACCAAGACCTCAATCGCGATGCACCAAGCGGGTTCCCGCTGGATGTGAGCGCCCTCGCCGCGCCCTTGCCGCGGGCCTATCAATGGCTGGACGGCAGCGCCTATCTCAGCCATGTGGAACGCGTACGCCAAGCGCGGGGGGCCGGCATGCCCGCCAACGCGTTCACCGATCCGCTCATGTATCAGGGCAATTCAGCGGGGTTCATCGGCCCGCGCGATCCGATCGAGGTGGCTGATGAAGCCTGGGGCGTGGACTTCGAGGCGGAGATTGCGGTGATCACGGGCGATGTGCCGCGCGGTGTCAGCCCGGCGGAGGCGGGCGCTCACATTGTCTTATTGATGCTGGTCAATGATATATCGCTGCGCTATTTGATCCCCGCCGAGCTTGCCAAGGGGTTCGGCTTTCTCCACGGAAAACCGGGTCCCGCGTTTTCACCCGTGGCCGTGACGCCGGACGAGCTAGGAGAGGCCTGGGACGGCGCCAAGGTACACTTGCCGTTGCAAACGCTCTGGAACGAGCGGCAATTCGGACAACCGCATGCGGGCGCCGGCATGCGATTCGATTTCCCCGCCCTCATCGGTCACGCCGCCAGGACCCGCCCCCTGCCTGCCGGCACGGTTCTCGGTTCCGGGACCGTGAGCAATGCCGATCCCGCGCTGGGATTCTCGTGCATCGTCGAGCAGCGGGCGCTGGAGACGGTAAACCGCGGACGCATCGAGACACCCTTCATGCGGCGCGGCGATCGGCTGCGCATCGAGATGCTCGATCGCGACGGCGGGTCGATCTTCGGTGCCATCGCGCAAGAGGTTCGGGTTTGCAAACGCTGACGCTCTACACTTATTTTCGCAGTTCGGCGGCGTATCGGGTGCGCATCGCGCTGCACTTAAAGCGGCTCGCCTACGAGCCGCGGTACGTGAATATGCTCCGAGACGGCGGGCATGAGGCGGATTACCGAAAGATCAATCCGCAAGGATTCGTCCCGGTGCTGGCCGCGGACGGCGTGGTGCTGACCCAGTCGCTTGCCATCATCGAATACCTCGATGAGGTCTGTCCCGAACCGCCGCTGCTACCGGCCGGCGCCCAAGACCGCGCCTATGTCCGCGGTCTGGCGCAACTT
>JBOIDH010000489.1:0-1634 GCA_050740495.1 Gammaproteobacteria bacterium
CGCCGCCAGCCGTAGACCGGGTAAGGCGTCCAACTGTACCTCGCACGGCTGCCCGGCGCGCACGCTCGGAAAATTGGACTCGGCCACGTCCGCCTCGACCTGCAGTGAGCCCATGTCGGCCAATGAAACCACGGCCCCCTTCGACTGATCGGTTGATGCCAAGGGCGCCACGATGTCGCCGAGGTCCGCATACTTTCTAAGAATCACGCCGTCGAAAGGAGCGCGGATCGAGGTGTACTCCACGGCGACTTCGGTCTCTTGCAGGGCGCTTTCCGCGGCCGCGACCGACGCCCGGGCGCTCGCGAGGGCGGCTTGGGCTTTTTTTAATCGCGCCTGCGCGGCGTCGTAGTCTTCGTCCGTGGCGAAGTGTTTGCTGACCAGCTTAGCGGTTCGTTCAAACATCAAACGCGATTCATCGAGCGCCGCCGCGGCCTCGTTGACGCGCGCGCGCGCCACGTCCACGTTCGCGGCCGCGCGGTTCCTGCTCGCGAGGAGATCGCGATTCTCCAAACGTGCGAGCACTTGCCCCGCTTTTACCCGGCTGCCCTCTTCGACATGCAAGGACTCCAAGCGTCCGGTCGCCTTGGATGCGACATCCGCCTTGCGCTGCGGAACCACGTAACCCGTCGCATTGAAGAGCGTGTGCGCCTGAGCCGGAAAGGTGCTCGACACTGTGGCGACCTTGACGCTGACCGCCCCGTCCAGCCACGCCTTGCCCATCAGAGTCGCTAATATCGCGATGATAATCGCACCCCCCGCTAGGTACATCACGCTCACCGGCCTGCGTAGCGCACGTGCACCCGGCTTGGCGCCGGGGTCGATGCGGAGCTTTGAATAATCTTCCATTTAGGGAAGCTCTGCAAAAGTTACTGCGCAGCCCATCTGCTTTGTCGCGTGCTCGCTCGTCACTCGCCTATCGACCTGATATGTCTCGCGACTCGCTCCGCGGCTTCGCGCATCTGGGCTTGCTCGCGACACTTTTGCAGAGCTTCCTTAGTCCGCGTCGGACCGCGAGATGCGCGCGCGCGCCGCTTGGATCACCTCCAGGTTACCCGTGAGGAGCCGGCGGTGGTTGCGCGCCAGCAGGTTCGACTTTTTCGCCAGCTCCGCCGCCCGGTCCCAGTAGCCTTGTTGCAGCCTCAATACCGCGAGCCGGTGCCAGAGCCAGGGGTTACGGGGTTCGATCCGAAGCGCCCGTTCGAGCGTCGCTGCCGCTTGCTCGCCATGACCGGCGTCGGCCTGCGATCGGGCCAAGCGCAGTAAGGCCGCAAGCGCTTGGCTCACCGCGGAGGCGGCCGGCTCCACGGAGATCCCAGCGCCTTCGCTCTCAGCGGCGGCGGTTGACGCATTCCAGGGTATACCATGGATCGCCGCGCCGACATCCACCAGGGCCGCCACCAAAACGGTCTCCAGAAATCGACGCCGAAGTTTCACCGGAACACTCCTCGCGGGGCCGACGCATAATCGCTCTCCTGGTGCCAATCGCACGGCACCTGCCTGGAAGGAATAAAGGGCGTGATAAAGGGATAGCGCCGGGATCCGGGGCAGGACGGAGTGGTACGCGCCATCCCCAGGGCGTCCACCCACTGCCACTCCACGCCACGCGGCGGCGCCAGATCGAGGGGGGCCGGAGG
>JBOIDH010000490.1:0-1620 GCA_050740495.1 Gammaproteobacteria bacterium
GTCGCTCCAGCACCCGGCGTCCCACTTCCTGGGCGAGGAGGTAATAACCGATGCCGGTCGCGAGCGCGACGATCAACGTCACCCCCGCGGCGATCCGGTAGAGGGTGGTGCTCGTCAGCGACCTGGATGAACTGGCTGGCATCGATGATCCTCGGCCCCTCCACTCGGGGTCTCGAGCGGAAGTATCGGTGAGAACGCAGTCTCCGACAAGGGACGGGCGCTTAGCGCCCCCGGTGGATCACCAATGAGACCCCCCGGCCAGCAGAGCCGGATTGCACTTTCGCGGAAGCGAAAGTAGTGTTTCGGTCTAGGGTGCGGGTGATGCCGCGCTCCACGCGTCGAATCGGTGCGTTACGGCGCAAAAAGCGACGCCTAACGCACACTGCGGTCCCGGCGCCGCCATAGGAAACCTTGTAGAGGGCCCGTAGGATTTTTGGCAGTGGCAAGCAGCTACCAAGAGCGTGGGTGACAAGCCTTGTGGTGTGTTATAACATCGTAAAATCGGGGTTGACCCGATACGAGATTGTGAGATGAGGCTACCGATTCGAAGGATTGGCAATTCGCAAGGGCTCATTCTGCCCCAGGCGCTGATTGCCCAGTGCAGTTTTCAAGATGAGGTGTAGGTTAAAGTGGAGGGCGGCTCACTGCTTATTACTAAGCCGGCGCGCAAGCCCCCGCGCAGGTTGGGAAGAAAGGCTAAGAAAGATGGCCGAGGCGGGGGACGACAAGCTCATGCTGGATTTTCCCAACCGCTTCGATGTTGAAGAATGGGAGTGGTGACCGCCACCAAAGGAGCACAGCGCATGAGTATCGCGACGAAACGCGGTGACGGCGGGCAAACGGGCCTGGTGGGCGGTCATCGTGTCTCGAAGGGCGAGCCGCGCGTGGAAGCCTACGGGAGCATCGACGAGCTGAATTCGGTGATGGGATTCGCGCGCTCGATTTGCGACGACGCCGAGGTGTGCGAGCTTGTCAAGGCGATCCAGCGCGAGCTTTTCGCGCTCGGCGCGGCGGTGGCCACCCCGGCCGAGAACAGAAAGAACCCGCCGCCCGTCAGCGCCGAGATGGTTGAGACCCTCACCGGGCACGTCCACCGCATCGAGGCCATCGACGGCGTACTCTCCGATTGGTCGCTCCCCGGCGAGCATCCGGCGGCTTCCGCCTTCGACGTGGCGCGCACCGTGTGCCGCCGGGCGGAACGCGATCTGGTCCGGCTGATGGGCTCCGGTGAGCACATCGACCCGGACGTCTTGGCCTATTTGAACCGCCTCTCCGACCTCTTGTGGTTGTTCGGCCGATTAATCGAAGCGCGCGCCGGTCTGGACGCCTCGTTGCGCGACGAGAAACACAAGGGCAATCGCTGGTCGCGCGCCTGGTGACGGCAGCAGCCGGGTCCTGACGCGGGGGAGTTATGGGTGACTTTCCATCCTCGGGGCGCCAAGCAGACAACATCCCCGTGCCTGGCTTTCTGTCGAAAAAGCCCATTGCAACAGAGGAGCGCCTGATCTTCGCGCTCGATGTGCCGAGCAACGAGCAAGCGCAGGCATTCGTTGACGCGCTGGGCGAGAGCATGCATTTCTATAAACTTGGTCTTGAGCTTTTCATGGCCGGCGGTTACGT
>JBOIDH010000491.1:0-1612 GCA_050740495.1 Gammaproteobacteria bacterium
GAATATGGATCTTCACGCCGCGGACGCGGGAAAATATCGCCGGCCGCTCCGGGATGGGCCGCGGGACACAAAGACCCTTAAGAACGTCGTGATGGCGCGAGACATCGGTACGAAAACGTGGCTCGGGGGTATTTTAGTTGCGGTGTCTATCATAAACTGCACAGTGCGCGCAGGACCGTTTCGCCGGGAGCGAAACGGAGCGCAAGCCCCGAAGGGGCGAGTCCCACGGATGGGACGAGCAACCGAGTATATATGGAAATACATAAGGATTCCGAGCACCGCGCAACGATGCGGGCGGGCTGCGCAGTAGATTTATTCAGAAACTCTCAGTCGAGGAGAACAAAGCATGTATAAAAACATAACTCCGGTAAGAATTGCCGTCTTTACCTTCGCGTTGACACTCGCAATTTCAGGCTGCGAGGCGGAGAAACCCGCCGTGACGGACGCGCCGAAGCCTGACGCCGCGCCCCCCGCGCCCCCCGCACCGCGGTCGCTGTTCGAGCGCTTGGGCGGGCAAGAAGGACTCACGGCCATCGTCGATGGATTCATCTCCAATATCGGCGCGGACCCGCGAACTAGGGTGCACTTCACAAACATCGATATGGGCCGCCTCAAGCCCAAGACGGTGGAATACCTGTGCGAGAAGACGGCAGGGCCCTGCAAGTATACCGGCGGGGAGGTCAAGACCATGGCTAAGCCGCTACAGCTCGGCAATGCCGATTTCGACGCCTTCATGGAAGACCTGACCAAGAGCCTAGATAATAAACAGGTCGCGCAGTCCGATAAGGATGAGCTCTTGGGGATCCTAGGCAAGCTGAGAACAGACGTGGTGGCCACCTATGGCGGCGGACCCTGACGCGAGGAATAGATTTAACAATCACAGCGCTTGGCGCTCATCCTCGGTAAAGAGGCGCAGGCGGTAAAGGCGCCAGGGGCAGGCATCCGCCCGGCGGCACATCCCGAAACGGAAGGGAGGGAGCATCCCTGGCAGCGTGTAACGCAGATCGGTGAACCATACGCAGCGCGCCGCGCCGGCACGGTCGACACGGTACAGCGCCGGAAAACGCGCGAATTCGCGAAAACCGGCGAAACCGTCCAGTGACCAGACCTCGCGGGCGACCGGCGCCGCGCGGGGATCGGCGCCGAAGCGCGGGTAACGCCTCCAGCGCGCGGCATCAGGGGAGACATAGGCGGCCGCGGTGGATGGAAATAGCCACGCGGCGGGGGACGCGAGCCCGTCCGGCCCGGTGAGCCGAAGATGGGTTTCGTAAACATCGAAGTCTTTCGAGACCATGATTTTCCAGTTGAACGGTGAGAACGGCTGCGCCACGGCGTGAACCCCGGCCTCGCCGAGAGCCCGGACGCGGACATAGGCGTGACCGATGGCAAGCGCGCGCGCGTGGAGGGAATACTGCAAGCCGAGATAACTCCCGAGCACGCACAAAGCCAGGATCGCGGCGCGCCGGGCGTTCCATTTGAAAGACATCAAAAGCCCGATCAGGAGCGTCCCGGAAAAAACGGGATCGATGACATAGGTGATCGGCAGGGTCACCCGGACTTGCGAAAACGGCGCCCAGATCTGCGTGCCGTAAGCCGTGATCAAATCGCCCCC
>JBOIDH010000492.1:0-1573 GCA_050740495.1 Gammaproteobacteria bacterium
GCACCAGCAAGGGGATGACGGCGGCCAGGGATCCCCCGCAGCGCGCCACCCCGAAGAGCGGTGTTCCGCCAGCGCGACAGGCGGCGATATACCAGGTCGCCGAGCTGAACGCGCGATTGCACGGCGTCGCATCGAGGAGTGCGTCCCACTCCGGCGCGAGCGTCTCGACCCCGAGCAGATCGGTCACGATCCGGGTGGTGTGTGCGGCCCTGCATGAGTCTTGCGGGAGGAGGGCCAGGGTCATGACCGCCGTCACGACCGCCGCCCATCGACGCAGGCGATCCAGCCGCGCTCGCCGCAGCGATGCAGGTCGATATGGTGCATTCCCGCGCCGCGCCAGCCCTCGCCATCGGGGCTCAGGATCGGGCTCTCGGCGATCTCGCGCTCGCGGTACCTCGCCGGTGTAAGCTCGAGGATCTCGAAGGCGCGTACTTCCCGCCCGTAGGAGGGAACGCAGTCCTGGGCGAAGCGGACCGGCTGCTCACGGTCGACCAGCACGCGGCCTCCGGGCCGCGCCCGGTGCGCGTCGTGGATGACGATCGGGCTCTCTGGGTGTTCTCGCCACGGGCCGGTGAGCTCGCCGGCCCAATAGAGTGCCAGCGTGTCATGATGACGAGGCGTGGTGCAGGCGAACATCCACCACCTCCCCTCGACGTGGAAGATCGTCGGATCGGCTACGCGCAGCGGCAACAGCTCCGCGGCGAGCGTCCAGCGTTCCGGGAACGGTGCGCCGCGATAGAGGCAAACGGCATGCGCGCCCAGGGTCTCCGGAATCATCCAGTAGTCGCCGTCCCAGGTGAAGACATGGGGATAGGAAAGGTGATAGACCTCGCGCAGCACGATCCGCTGGTACTGCCAGGCGCTGCCGCCGCTGCTCAGCGCATGAGCGATCGCGCCGAGGCCGCGATCGGCCTCGAGCACCTCGAAAAACATGTGCCAGCATAGGCCATCGAAGAGCATGAAGGGGTCGGCGACATACAGCGCCTCGGCATCGCTCACATCGGCCGCAGCCAGAACGGGGTTGCGAAGGCCGGCGGACGACTGCAGCGCGAATGGCGAAGCGCCCGTGGCGATACCGATCGACCAGAGGTCGTAGTCGAGGCTCCTCGGTCGCGAGCTTCCGGACAAGTCCCCTCCGCAGATAAAGCGGGACCGCGATTAGCGGTCCCGCCTTCACTCCTTCATGTAAGCTGACTAATCCGGGCTATCGCTCCTGCTCCTTTGGCGCGGGGAGAAGAAGCGCTCGCCCGGGTCCTCGCGCGCAGGCACCTGCACCCGTCGCGCCGGTGCGAGTTTGACCAACGGCCGGACAGCTAGAGCAGCCTTCACCGTCTTCGGCTGCACCCGGAACACGCCCCAGATCCCGAGCGGACCTTCCTGCGCCGGGTAGCTCTTGTAGAGATAGTCGCCCGGCCGCTCGTTGACTCCGCCGGCTCGGGCGATCACGAGGTCGAAGTGGTTTCCCGCGCCGAAACCATCACGCGAGCCCATCCACTGAGAGGTACGGTTGAAGCCGATCACGGCGCTGGCGTTCCCGGCCGCGTCGTTCCGATACGGCTCCTCCTGCCAGAGG
>JBOIDH010000493.1:0-1573 GCA_050740495.1 Gammaproteobacteria bacterium
CCTCATGGCCGGCCGCACCCCAAGCCCCCCAAAGGACTGGTCGGAAGAGGACAGGCGGGCTACGCCTACACCTCCGGCCGATGCCGCGCCCGAACCGGCTTGAGTCGCGCCCAAGCTAGGAGCGGTCACGGATTGCACTGTAGGATTGTCGTTACGTCGGGACAATTCCCAGGTCCATCAGTACCGTGATAAATATGATACGGAGCATCCGGTACATCGCCTTTACATAACGCGCCGCTTAGGATAAGGAATGCGGGCCACCGCCAGCGTCATCGAGCGTCCGGCCTCCGGCTCGGTGTAAACCTGCTTGGGAACCAAGAGCACTTCGGCGCCGGCGCGGAGGAGCGCCGCCGGCTCCGCCACGCCCCGGGTTCCCACATGGCGCTTGACGGTCTCCGAGGGGTTCTCAATCCCCGGCACGGCATCGAGTTGCGCGGCTGTATAGATTTCGAGCGGCCAATCGTGGCGGTCGCGCAGGTATAGAAAGGCCGGCTCGTCTTGCTTGCGATCCACCGTCGCGATGGCCTTGACGGATTTTATCGACAGCCGGTGTTCGGCGAGGACCGCGAGGATCCCGCATTCCACCATCTCGGGCGCGGCGCCCCGATCGCATCCCAGCCCCAGCACCAGGGTCTTGGGCCGGTAGACGACGGCGTTCGCCCAGTGCGCCGGGTGGCTCTCGCGAAAGTCGCAATCGCTGGCGACCAGCAGGATCTCGAATAGCGTCGGATCGATGGCCTCAAGCGAGACGGCGTAGCTCACGCCCTCGGGCAGCGGGCGATCCTCCGGCCAGAACCCGGGCTCGCCCGCCTCCTGCACGAAGGCGACGGGGGCGGCATTCACGACCGCGGCGCAGCCGCGGGTGACATTGCGATCCGGATCGTCAAGCGTCCAACCGAGCTCACGCCCGAGGATGTCCACGGTCAGCGTACCGCGCACGTCCGATGCAGTGGTGATGACCGCCTGCGCGTTCAGCAATCCGGCGATCCGATCCGTGTAGGCGTTGCCGCGGCCGACATGGCCCGAGAGCACCGAGATGGCGAAGCGCGCGTCGTCGTCGACGCAGACCACCGCCGGGTCCACCTTCTTGTCCTTGAGCAGCGGTGCGATAAGCCGTACCACCGCGCCCACGCTGATGATGAAGACGTGGCAGTCGTAGGCGTCGAAGATTTCGACGAGCCGCGGCCCCATCGGCAGGCGCAGGGGCAGCGCTCCCTTCGGGGCCGCAGTGTGGAGCTTCTCGGAAACATAGAGGTCCGCGCCGGGCAGCCCCGGCAAAAGGCGTGTGGCGATCCCGATCCCGTGCTTGGTAATCGCGTAGACCGCATAGGGCTTGCGCTCGGCGTTTGGCATCATCCCGCCAGCTCCCGCAATGGCACTGTTCCGGCGAGGAGACCGCTCCGCTCCTTGCGTGAGATCACCACCATGGCAAAGCAGTCGCCGCGCTCGGTGCCGACCTCGCGCAGGTCGCGCACGATGCGCTGCTCGCGCATGGTAGCCCGCGAGACGTAGACGGCGCGATCCAGGAGCCCTTCTTGTTCCAGCGCCTTGATGATTCGGGGGAGCCCGGGCC
>JBOIDH010000494.1:0-1573 GCA_050740495.1 Gammaproteobacteria bacterium
TAAATCGAGGGCGGTATCAACGATCCTCTGTTTGAGATCCTGTTCGTGGTCCAAAGCGTGCGCTGAGGGTGACGATGTTATCTATGCTCAAGTATAGCGTTTAAATTTATCCCCTGCGGCCCCCCGGGACCTTAAAAATGGGGTTTAATGGCCTGCGGAACGAAGTCTAAATCGACTGCCCGTGGCGGCGGAACGTAAAGCGCTTGCCGGCACTACCGGGAAGGCGGATACTATGGAAAACCGCTGTAGTTAACAAGAAAACGCCGTGGAGAGAAAAAATGGGCGAACGGAAAATCGTCACCATCCACTCCTATCGCGGCGGGACGGGGAAATCCAATATGACCGCCAACATCGCCGTTTGTGCTCAGGCGGCCGGCAAACGGGTGGCGGTGCTCGATACGGACCTGCAATCTCCAGGGATCCATATACTGTTCAACTTTGAGCAGGACAGAATCAAACTAACCCTGTACGACTTCCTGCGCGGTAAGTGTACCATTGCGCAGGTTGCTTACGACGTATCCGAGCGCTGCAACCCCGACAGCTCGGGCAAGATCTGGCTGGTCCCGGCATCGTTGAATGCTCAGGCCATTACACAGCTCCTTGATGAAGGCTACGATATCAACCGGCTGAATGACAATTTCGATGCCTTGCTGGACGAATTCGACCTCGATTACCTGTTCATTGACACCCACCCGGGGCTGAACAAGGAGACCATGCTGGCGGCGGCGCTCTCGGAAATCCTGATCATCCTGATCCGGCCCGACCAACAGGACTACTACGGCACGGCGGTGCTGACCGAGATTGCCGCTAAGCTCGAGGTTCCACGGGTAGGGCTCATCGTCAACAAGGTGCATTCACGGCTCGATCCGGCTGAGCTGAGGGCGCGTTTGCAAGAGGTTTTTGGCTGTGAGGTCCTGGGGTTGATCCCGCTGAGCGAAGATGTGGCCGAGCTCGCGAGCGAAGGACTGTTCGTCCATCGCTATCCCGAGCACCCCATCAGCCTCGAGATCCGGGATATTACCCAGCGCATACTGAGCGCATGAATCGCGGCCGCCCGATGTCGATCGAGGCGTCATTCCCCGGTCGCTAATAATGGCCGCCAAACAAGACCATGTCGCGCAGCTCATGGCGCAGCGCGAAGAGATCGAAGAGCCCTGCAACCCCTCGCATTACCGTATCCTGAACCGGATCGCCTCTAACCCGGACAACTATGTGGCGATCGGCTTTGGTGCCGGAAGTGCGCCTGGCCTGGCCGGCAACCTCGCCCTTGCGGGTCTGCTGACTGAGCTCGGGCTGCGACCGTTTATCAAGGAGATTTGGGGCGTCTCGGTGGGTGCCATCGTTGGTGGAGGCTGGAGTACCGGGCTAACCGTCGACCATATGCTGTCGCTCGCCGACGAGCTCGATCGCAAGGGCGCCGTGGATTTTGCTCGTTGGGAAGTCTTCGGGGCCGGACTGGCGCGTCTGCTTCTTTTCAAGCAATTACCCGACGGCCTGGTGCGCGGCCGCCGCTTTCGTAAGGCGGTAGAACGCGGGCTTCCGGTCCAGCGCTTCGAAGAGTGTGAAATACCCT
>JBOIDH010000495.1:0-1564 GCA_050740495.1 Gammaproteobacteria bacterium
TGCGTCCGAATCATGATAACAGTTTAATAAATGGTGATATCATATGCAAAGGCTGGTGGACCTGATCAAAGGTCCTGTCGAAATCCGCTCATGATCCCGCCCCGCCAGCGCCCGTTGGGCCGGAGTGACGCTCGCGATGTACGTACATGTTAGACTATGGGCCTGGGAGGTACGTGCTTGCCAGCCAATATGACCCGACGGGACTAGCGCATCGATTTACGCGTGTCCGCCGACCTCAAGAGCTTGCTGTCGCGGGCATGCCACGCCGATCACCTTGGAGGTGGCTAAACAACGCAACGCGTAACTCGAACAAGAATGCCGCCCAAGATCCGTGATTTGGTAAGAGCGCTTGAACAGGCTGGGTTTGTGAACCGATCCGGGAAAGGAAGCCATCGAAAATTCGTACATCCCAAAGTGCCGAAGTCGGTTGTTATTTCCGGCCAGCTTGGCGACGATGCGCGTCACTATCAGGAGAGGGCCGTGAAAGCAGCGTTAGAGGAGACAGGACGATGAAAGAGAGTGCTTGCTATGTCAAGATCGTCGAATGGTCCGAGGAGGACCGATGCTTCGTAGGAAGCTGTCCGGGACTATTCTACGGCGGGTGTCACGGTGATGACGAAAGACAAGTCTTCGCCGAGCTTTGCGACATTGTCGATGAGACCCTCGATCTCTACAAGCAGGATGGCAGGCCATTGCCCCCTCCGACTTCTGGCAAGGACTACGCGAATAAGATGCTCGATATGGCCTGAGCCTGCGACCCGTCCGCCCGGTCTATAATCGGCCCGATGCGCTGACGATATGTGACACCATGATCGAAGCACAGGACTTCGTCGAAGCCGCGCGTAGCCGCGGGATCGAAAGGTATTTGGGCGTCCCCCGCTCGTTCCTCACGCCCTTCATCAATTACGTCATCAATGACGAGCGGCTGACGTACCTCGCTACGCGTGGCGCCGGCCGCGTTAGAATAGCGATCCATCGGAATTGGAGGTTGGCGGGAATGGCGGACGAGAGCGGAGTTGCGGTGCGCGAGCATCACGCCGGGGCATTCGATTTACCCCCATTAGCCCCGGCGGCACCGGTACCCGCGTCACTTTACCCCCGGGGTGCGGCGGTAACACGCCTGGAGCGTTGGGCTTTAAGAGGGATTTTAAATCTTCTCGGCCACCCGCCCTTCGCCATCGCCCTATGGAACGGCGAGGAGATCCGCGCTTTGGGAACGGTGGCGCGGAGTGCGCTCATGATCCGGAGCCGGACGGCCCTCTACCGCCTATGCCTCAACCCGCATGTGTTCCTCGGGGAGCTGTACGCGCGGGGCGACATCGACGTGCGCGGGGATCTAGGCGTATTCCTGCAGGATGCCTTCCGCGCCTACGAAACCGCGTTGGCCCGGCGGCCTTATCTCGTTCGTCTGTGGCGCGAGCGCCGGCCGCGGCGCGGATCGGAGGAAGCGTCGCGCGCTCACATCCGCCACCATTACGACCTCGGTGACGGCTTTTACCGGCTCTGGCTCGATCACGCCGCCATGCAATATACCTGTGGCTACTATCCGCGACCGGGGATGAGC
>JBOIDH010000496.1:0-1554 GCA_050740495.1 Gammaproteobacteria bacterium
CAGCGCGAGCTGGTGCGGCTGGCCGACAGCGGCTTGGTAACGGTCGCGCGCGTAGGCTCCCAGAAGCACTATCAGGCCAATCCGAAGGCGCCGATCTTTGCCGAACTCTGCGGCATAGCCCAGAAGACGGTGGGTCTGGCTGAGCCTTTGCGGGAGGCGCTCGCGCCGTTGGCGAAGCGCATCCCGGCGGCCTTCGTGTTCGGCTCGATCGCCAAGCGCAGCGACACCGCGACCAGCGATATCGACGTGCTCGTACTTTCGGACAGCGTTGACTATGCGGACGTGTTCGCGGTGTTGCAGTCGGCGGAAGCGAAGCTTGGGCGTACGGTGAATCCGACGGTCTATACCCCGGCAAACTGGCGCAAGAAACAGAAGGAAGGCAATGCATTCGTGGTGAAAGTGGCCGTCCAACCCAAGGTGTTCCTCATTGGCACGGAGGAAGACCTTGCCTGAGAAATCCAAAGAACTTGCGAATCTCGCCCGCATCGGCAAGCTGACGGCAGAACCGGGCGCGCGGGGCGAGATCGAGGGGTTGCTGACTTCAGGGAGCGAGCGGCTGGCGGATGCTCGCAAAAAGGGCCTCGCGCTGCCGAGCCGGTTCGACCTGGCATACAACGCGGCACATGCCTTCTCGTTAGCGGCGCTGCGCTGGCACGGCTACCGCTCGGACAGCCGCTACGTGGTGTTTCAGTCCCTGCCGCATACCCTTGGCCTGCCCGCGGCAACATGGCGGGTGCTGTCCAAGGCGCACCAAGTCCGCAATGTCGCAGCGTACGAAGGGCATTTCGACGCCGACGCGACGATGGTGCGGAATCTCATCGAGGCCGCCGAGGCGGTCCGGGCGGCGGTTGTGGCGTTACCTCCCTTGCCGCATTAGCTGAGCGATGTCCAAGGCCGCCCCCAGCGAACACAAAACCGTCCAGGCCCGCATCATGGTCTATGCGCAGGAGATCGGCTGGCGCTATGTGGCACGGGTGGACGCGGAGAAGTGGCGGGGTTTTGATCCGGACGGCGCCACGCCCGAAGAACGTGCACACCCCGCATTTTGGCGACCTCCTGCACGCTCAGGTTTTGGCCTTCAACCCGAAATACAAAGTCGCCGCAGGGGCGCTGGTCGGCGAACTCCAGCGGTTGAACTCCGACATTGCCGGTAACCGAGATTTTCTCGCCTACCTCCGCAACCAGGGCAAGTGCTTCTGTGCTGAAGATAACCGCGAGCTGGACCTTCAGCTCATTGATTACGGCGACCTCACCCGCCCGCGCGGCGAGTGGCGCAACGTGTACGAGGTCACCGAGGAGTTCTACGTCCACAACGGCCGCCATGGCACGCCGAGGACGTGGTATTTCTCATCAACGGTATCCCGGTGCTGGTGATCGAGTGCAAGAACGCCAGCAAGGACGAGGCATCGCGCTCGGGTGGATCAGATCCGCCGCTACCACGCCGAGACGCCGGAGGTGATGGTGCCGGAGATGCTGTTCGCCGCCACCGAGGGCATCGGCTTCGCCTACGGGGTGACGTGGAAGCGAGGCGCGCAAGCAGGTGACTTTCGCACT
>JBOIDH010000497.1:0-1553 GCA_050740495.1 Gammaproteobacteria bacterium
CCGGGATCTGGACGTGCTTGTCCACGATGCAGCGATGCAGGCGCGCTCCGTCTCCCACCTCGACGCCGGCCAAGAGGATACAGTCTTCGACCGTCGCGCCGTCTTCAACCGAGACGCGAGGGAACAGGATGCTGTGGTTGACGCCGCCACCGGCGATCACCGTGCCGCTCGCGACGATGGAGTTAATGCACACGCCCTCGGCGGAGGAACGGCCGGGCACGGTGCGGGCGGGCGGATTTTGAGCGTGGTAGGTCCGGATCGACCAGTCGCGTTGATACAGGTCGATGGGCGGCTCGGGGCGCAGGAGATCCATGTTCGCTTCATAGTAGTCGTCCAAGGTCTCGATGAGGCGCCAATACCGGTCCTGGGTGACGCGTCCGCTCTTCCCGCCGAAGAGGTAGGCGAGAACGCGCCCGCCGTGGCGAATGAAATGCGGGATCAGCGCGGATCCGGGATCGACCTGGCCGGGAGGCGCCGCGCGGCGGATCTCCGTAACCGCTTGCACGAACGCCGCCTTCGAGAACACGTAGACCTCCATGGATGCGACGGAAATTTCTCGCGCCGGCGCCGCCGGGGAAGCGAAGGCCGTGACCGCCTCGCCTTCGACCTCGACGCGGCATGGAAAATCCTTGTAGATCAGGTCATCGGGGCGAATACACGCGATCGTGACCGCCGCCTCGCGCGCGACGTGAAAATCGATGAGCGCGGCGTAGTCCATGCGATAGATATGTTCGCCCGAGAGCACGCAGACATAGTCCGAAGAGGTGCGTTCCACCATGTGGAGGTTTTGATACAGCGCATCGATCGCCCCCGCGTAACCGGCGCTGTCGCTCATCATCTGCGGCGGTATGGAGGTGATGAATTCACCGAGCTCGGGATTGAAGATAGACCAGCCGTCGTGCAGGTGCTGCTGCAATGAATGCGACCGGTATTGCGTGAAAACCAGTACGCGCCGCAGCCCGGAACGCAGGCAGTTGGCCAAGGTGAAGTCGATGACGCGGTAGTTGCCGCCGAAGGGGATCGCCGACTTCGCGCGGTCGGTGGTTAACGGCACGAGGCGGGTGTCGGCCCCGAGCGCCAGGACAAGGGTGAGGGTGGATTCGGTCGGTGACATAGTTGAAGGCAGTTTCGCTCCGGCGTTAATCGTACGAGGGTATGTTTGCAGTTTATAGCATGTTAGCGCATTTTCGGGCGACTCAAGGGCGCGCGATGAGACTCGGCAGACGGAGCGAATTCGTTTAGATTAATGCTATCCACCTCCACCGAGCGGTCTAAACCGGCGATGGCCGAAGAATATCTAGTCAACGTGACGCCCCAAGAGACGCGCGTCGCCGTCCTCGAGAACGGCGTGCTGCAAGAAATCATCATCGAACGCCGCCAGAAAAAGGGCTTGGTCGGCAACATCTACTTGGGTCTCGTTTCCCGGGTGCTGCCGGGAATGCAAGCAGCCTTCGTGGACATTGGCCTCGAACGCAGCGCTTTTTTACATCTCCATGACATCCTCGATTTCGGGCCCGAGCACGACGCGCGGGGGGACAACGATACAGCCATCG
>JBOIDH010000498.1:0-1551 GCA_050740495.1 Gammaproteobacteria bacterium
GGAAGCCACCAAGGGATCCATCGAAGTCGGGAAGCTGGCCGATTTCGTGATCCTCTCCGAGAACCCGCTCAAGATGGACCCGGAGAATCTCTCCACGCTCAAGGTGCTGGAGACGATCAAGGAAGGGAAGACGATTTATCAGGCCAAGTGAGCACAACACGCGGCCTAATCGGGTAGCCGGGGGTGTTTAGCCCCAGCCCCACAACACCCCGCATGCGGGTCCGCACGAGGCGTTTCCTTCGAGGTTGAAAGCAGCAAGATGAATCTTTCCGCTTCAAAGCTGGTTACGACAACCTACCGCCAACACAAACTTCCAGTGGTCACCGGCAACGCCCATGCTGAGATAAGCGCGGCTCCTCTTTGTCGAAGGTTCAAGCCTTCACCCTGTCTATCCCACCCATTACAGTGGGCGTTTGGCTACTACGCCGTCTGCTGACTTCTGCCCAGTCACGCCAGCGCTACCGCCAGGCGCACTGCTCGGGCCGACCCTTGGCGTCGATCATGTGGCCGCTGAACAGAAACGCGCGGCGTGGCACGGAGTGGTGCGTGCGACCTTCAAGTGGATGCGTGCTCAGAGCTGACGGGGCGCCTTGGCCAGCTACGAATCAAGTGTCGTCTCCCGCGATGAGGTAGGGCGCGAGAAATTCCGGAATACGGCGATCCAGCCAATAGTAAGGACGGCCGGGGAAGGCGCCGGCGACGAATCCGTTATGTCCCCCGCGCGCGGTGAGCTCCAAGCGTGTGCTCGATGATAATTCATTGGCTCCGGGGATGGCGGCCGGGGTCATGAACGGATCATCGCGGGCATGGACGATGAGCGTGGGTACCGTGATTCCCGGGAGATACTGACGGCTGCTGCTGCGCGCATAGTAGTCGTCCACGCCGGTAAAACCGTGGAGAGGCGCGGTGACTTCGTGATCGAAGCTCCAGAAAGACCGTAGCTTATCGAGGCGGCTAAGATCGATGGGGCTCGGCAGGCGGGTAAATTTATTCCTGGTCTTGGTGCGCAGGCTTCGTAGTGTCCCACGTTCTGCCGGCGTTAATACGGAAAATGCATGAGGCGAAAATTCATGGGACGAGCAGGGCACTGTGGGGCACAGGCCAACCGAAGCGGGAGTTTTTGTATTCGGATGACCTCGCAGATGCCGCGGTATACCTAATGAACCTTCCGGACAACGAGTTTTCGCCGCTGTGTGTATCCACGGCGGCGCCACCGCTCATCAACATCGGTTGGGGCGAGGATCTAACGATCCGGGAGCTGGCAGCGTTAGTGCGTAAGACCATTGGATTCGAGGGGGATATCGAGTGGGATTTCAGCAAGCCCGATGGCACTCCGCGCAAACTCCTCGATGTTACACGCTTACACCGACTGGGCTGGAAGGCTGGATTGGAAAAGGGGATCGGTAAGGCGTATGAAGATTATCTGACTGGGCCCACTTCGGCAAGCTCACGATTGGCCGGGCGGGGAGGACAGAAGGTTTCGCCAATGGAAATCGATGATGCCCTCACAGATCATCCCAACGTCATGAGCGCCGCGCGGTGCCATCAATT
>JBOIDH010000499.1:0-1546 GCA_050740495.1 Gammaproteobacteria bacterium
GCCGTGGCCACCGGTTTACCGTCCACGCGGGCGATGGCGTCGACGCGATAGATCCCACGGATCTCGCGCTCCAACTGCACATACAACAGCAGTTGGTCGCCCGGAATCACCGGCTTTTTGAAGCGTGACTTATCGATACCGACGAGGTAATAAATCGCCTCGGGATCGGCCTTGATCTGTCCGGTGCTGTAGGCCAGCAATGCCGTCGCTTGCGCCAGCGCCTCTAGGATCAGCACGCCCGGCATGATCGGCCGTTCAGGAAAATGTCCGCTGAAAAAAGGTTCGTTAATAGTGACGTTTTTAACCGCGACCAGCGATTGACCATCCACGCACTCGAGCACCCGGTCAATGAGCAAGATCGGATAGCGGTGCGGTAACAGCCGCCGAATTTTCTGTATATCGAGTAACATCTATCGCCTTCGCGGCGCCTGCTTATTCACAAGCTCTCACCCTCGTTCCCGGAATTCGCGCCGCCGCGCGCACTCTGCCGGCGCTGGATCGCCGCCTTATCGAGGCGATTGAAGCGGGCGACTTTCCGCCGCCATTCCTTGTCCTCTCGCGCCGGCCAGATGGAGGAATACACGCCCGCCACGGGGATGGATTTGGTGACCGCTGCGGCGCCCTTAATCACGACATCGTCCGCAATCTCGATGTGTCCCGCGATGCCCGCGCCACCGCCTATCATGCAGCGCTTACCGATGCGCGTGCTACCCGAGACGCCGACGCAACCGGCGATTGCGGTGTGTGCGCCGATACACACATTATGTCCGATTTGGATCAGATTATCGAGCTTAACGCCGTCTTCTATGACCGTATCCTTGAAGGTACCGCGGTCGATGGTCGTATTGGCCCCAATCTCCACGTCATCCCCGATCCGCACGCTCGCGTTCTGCGGGATCTTCGTCCACACGCCGTGATCGCGGGCAAGACCGAATCCGTCCGCGCCGACTACCGCCCCGGGATGAATCAGGCAACGCTGTCCGATGCTCGCACCGCTAATGACCGTTACCCTTGCGGTAAGACAACAGTGATCGCCTATCCGTACCGCGCGCCCGATAATACAGCCCGGACCGATGAAAGCCCGGGACCCGATCCGGGCGCCCTCTTCAACGACCGCGAAAGCCCCCACATGCGCGCTCGCATCCACGCTGGCCGTGGGAGCGATACAAGCGCTGGTATGAATGCCGGGATCGAAGGCGGGTGGCGGGCAGAGGAGGCTCGCGGCGCGCGCATAGGCTAGATAAGGATCCCCGGTGACCAGTGCGGCGACAGGGCATGCGCTCAACTCGGCCGGATGCAATATGACCGCGGAGGCCGCGGTGAATTTCAGGAAATTCCGGTAACGCCGGTCAAACAAGAACGATACATCGCCCGCTTGGGCCGTATCGAGCGTCGCTATGTTCGCTACCAGACATCCCTCGTCCCCGTGGAGCGTCGCTCCGATATGCCGCGCAAGATCGCCTAAGCGAACGGGCATCGCCGGCTCAGAGCTTGTGAATAAATCGTCGCGAGCAAGTGCGCCCGCGAGGCGCGCGGCGCGCAGGAA
>JBOIDH010000500.1:0-1544 GCA_050740495.1 Gammaproteobacteria bacterium
ATCGATGGTCAAATCCGCTAGGTTATCATGGTACAGGCTGCCGACCGGCGGCGTGCCGCTCGTGGTGTTTCTATCCTTGACCATGTAGAAGAAATTATCTTCCATGTTTTTATCGAGCGGATCCTCGCGGTCGCCGGTGCCAATCAGCACCGCATCGAATGGCCCGTCCTTATCTTTCGAGAGCGCGACATCCGGCGCGTTGAAGAAACGCCGATCAACGCCGCCGCTAGCCGCGTCGTGCCGTCCGACACTCAGCAATTGGCCGACTTTCCATTGTGAGATGTCGTCGCCGGCGATATCCGCGCGCCAGACGACCCCGCCGAGGTCTCCCACATAGATGCGGTCCAGGAGCCCATCGCCGGTTAGATCCACCGCGGTGACATCGGAGGGGATGCTGTCCTTCATGGCCGAGACCCCGAAGGTGTTGCTTCCATCGAAGCCATCGCTGGCCGGCACGCCCGGCGTTTTCCAGTGCGAGGCTTTCCAGATCAGCTGGCCGGTCTTGGCCTCGACGACATAGATCGCATTGCCTTCGTTGTCATCAGCGCCCGCGGTCCCGTTTCGATTCGCGTCATCTTTGCCGAAACTGCCGGGAACGAGTTCGTCGGGATCGGGCACGTTATCGCCGTCGTCGTCGCCGTTGTAGCCCCCCGAAAACACGATGACATCTTCGGGGTTGTAAATCGAATCATTGGTGTAATCCAACTTTCCTGTTTGCGGGACGGACCAAGTCTGGCCCAGTTCCTCGAAACCGGGATCGCCCTTGGTAATTTTCCACATGAACTGGGGATTATCTGGATCGGTGATGTCCAAAGCGTAGTAAGACTTACCCCCGCGGCGCATGCCGAAGAACGCCCACACCTTCTCGCCGGCCTCAATAGTGCCGTCAAGGTCGGTGTCATCGACAAGCACGCTGGGTGCACCGTCGGAGGAAATCGGGTGTATCGGGGTACCCGCGCCGTTCGCACTCAAGCGATCGAGCAAGGGCAGCGCTTCGCGCGGCAGGAATCCCCATGCCTCGGAACCGTCGTGGCTGCCGTCGGGTTTGATGTTCGTGAACATGTGCACGATCCCATCGTTCGTCCCCATCAGAATACGGACGTCCTGATTGGTGGCGGTATAGCTACCGCGGGCGCCGTAGTTGATAGGCCGCGGCCGCGAGTGCAGCGGATCGGCCATGAACCAATTGCGCTTGGTGCTCAAGTTCGTACCGTTGAATCCACGCGCCCAGCCGAGAAGATTTTTGGCCCTGATCTGCTCAGGGCCCGTCGCCAAGGCATAGGTCGGGGAGACCGGCGGCAACCACTTGGAGGTTAGCTCCGCCCAAACATCGGCGGCGGTGGGGTCGTCGGCGTTCAGGGGAATGAGCGCCCCCGCTCCGCCCTCGGTGAACAACTGACGGGTGGTGCCCGGCGCGCCGTTCGCCACGCCCGGATTGCCGGACATGAGTCCGGGAATTTTCTGACCCGCGCCGCCGCGTTCTACCTCACGGCCATCGGCTCCCGCGACAAAATCATCGGTTGGGGTTGGCGCCGGGAGAGTTG
>JBOIDH010000501.1:0-1526 GCA_050740495.1 Gammaproteobacteria bacterium
TTTCGGCGCTCGGTTGTCGGGTTACGCTATCGCTAACCCGACCTACGATTTCCATTTCTTTGCGTTTTCCCTCTGGCGAATCGGCCAACAGGTAATACGGATAACGCGCGCCCATGATACGGGCGCGGGCCAGCGCCAGCGCCACGCGCGAGGTGTCAATCGTGATCCAGCGGCGGCCCCATTGCTCCGCGACGTAGGCCGTTGTACCGGAACCGCAGGTAGGGTCGAGTACAAGATCGCCGGGGTCGGTGGCCATAAGGAGGCAGCGCTGAATCGGTAATAGGCTTGTCTGAACGACATAACTTCGATCTAGCTCTGCGTAAGTGTCGTCCCACGAACCAGTGAGTCGCATAGCTGCAAAGTCATCATGGAACAGCACGAAATTCAGGTAGCTTCCGCTCGAATAGACGCGCGATGCTTTGACAAGCTTTTCCATTCCATCACGCGTTGTCTTCCAACTTCTTCCATTGGATGGTGGGTATATCATCCCTTCAAACGCAAAATCGAACGTGCAGCTCGGCGTGTATCCTGATGACGGTAAGTTGATTAGCCGAAACACGCGATTCTTATCACCAATAGTTGCATCTCCAGATTTTTCGGATTTGGACATACTGCGACGGTACCCATTTGGCTCCTGCACATATTGATACTGAGTTCCCTCGCCATGAAGTTTCTTTGTTAACAAGTCACGGTATTTGAACGCCTCGATGTTCTTGGAAAACCATAGGATGAAGTCGTACGGCGTAGCAATGTATTTCACCCCAAGCGCGCTATGCGTTCGAAATGTAATCATTGAAACGAAATTATGTGGTCCAAACACCTCATCCATCACAGCCCGCACGCGATGCACGTTCTCATCGCCGATCTGCACGAAGATCGACCCCGACTCGGTGAGCAAATCGCGGGCGACGGTGAGGCGGTCGCGCAGATACGTGAGGTAGCTGTGGATGCCGTCGCGCCAAGTGTCGCGGAAGGCTTTGACCTGCTCCGGCTCGCGGGTGATATGATCGGCCTTGCCGTCCTTCACGTCGCGGCTGGTCGTGGACCACTGGAAGTTGCTGTTGAATTTGATGCCGTAGGGCGGGTCGAGGTAGATGCACTGCACCTTGCCGCGCAGTCCTTCGCGCTCGGCGAGGCTCGCCATCACCTGTAGACTGTCGCCGAGGATCATGCGGTTTGACCAGTTCTGGTCGTGCTGGTAGAATTCGGTTTTGTCCACGCCCTCGGGGATGCCGTTGAAGTCGCCAAAGAGGTCGAACTGCGCGCCGACTTCTTGCGCGCGCTGCTCGCGAGTCTGCTTGAGCAGGTCGTCGATGAGCACCTTGGGGTGTACCTTCTCCTGGATGTAGAGCGGTGGGGCGTGGACGACGAGGTCGCTCCAGTCCTGCTCGTCCTTGCCGCGCCAGACGAGCTGCGGATCGAGGTCGCGGTTGCGCCGCTCTTTTGCATCGTCGAGCCCGGCTGCGCCGCGCTCGTAGGCGACGCGGACGGGGCTTTGCTCGTGCTTCTGCATCACCGACTGGTAT
>JBOIDH010000502.1:0-1512 GCA_050740495.1 Gammaproteobacteria bacterium
ACACCGATTTTCGAGTTAGCGCCGCTGCTCTCGGAGATCCCGCCGGCACGCTTGTTCGAGGAGATTTTGAAGCTCTTTCTCGGCGGATGCGCCGTCCAAACATTCGAACAACTTCGCCACTATGGCCTGTTCGGTCAGTTGTTCCCCCAAGTAGAAGCCTGCTTAAGCGAAGAGGAAAGCGGATTTCCTCACATGTTTCTGGCCCGTGCGTTGCGAAATACCGATCGCCGCATCGCGGAGGGGAAACCCGTCACCCCGGCTTTTCTAATTTCCGCTTTGCTCTGGGATCCGATGCGGAGGCTCGCCGAGGAGCACCGGGCCCACGAATTATCGCCCGCCGAGGCCGATCAGCTTGCATCGGACACCGTGATTTCGCAGCAAATCTCCCGCATTGCCATGCCGCGGCGCTACACGCAGATGACGCGCGAAATCTGGGCGCTACAACCGCGTTTGACAAGACGTGTGGGTGGAACACCGTTTCGGTTGCTGAGCCATCCGCGCTTTCGGGCGGCCTACGATTTCTTGGTGCTGCGCGCGGAGGCAGGCGAGGAGGTCACCGAATTGGCCGAGTGGTGGACTGAATTCCAAGGCGCCAAGGAAGTCCGGCGGGGCGAGCTTATCTCAGTGGCAAGCAAGACCGCCCCGATGAAGAGGCGCCGTCGCCGGCGTTAGCGATGCCACGCGGCAACGGCCCGCGCGCCGCAAGCCCGGTGATCGCTTATGTCGGTCTGGGCAGCAATCTTGGCGATCCCGGTGCGCAAGTAACGCGAGGCCTCTTGGCCATCGCGAAGCTGCCCGAGACCCGCATAGTCGCTCAATCCTCGTTCTACCGCAGCGCGCCCATGGGGCCGCCGGATCAACCCGACTATATCAACGCGGTCGCGGCCATCGAGACGGCCCAGACAGCCGACGATCTGTTGGCATCCTTGCAGGCGGTCGAGGCCCGGCACGGGCGCGCGCGCGGCGTTCGTTGGGGACCCAGGACCTTAGACATTGATATACTCCTTTACGGCGCCGAACGTATCACCGGGCCCGACTTGACGGTCCCGCATCCGGGACTGAGCGAGCGGGCTTTCGTGCTTTACCCGCTGTATGAAATTGCCCCGGACCTTGAGGTTCCGGGGCTCGGACCGCTCGCTGGGCTCCTAAGGCATTTTGAAGGGAGGGGTATCGAGCGATTGTCCGGCCGCGCGCCAATCACGCCTTAGCGTGTTGAGCGGATGGGCGCAATCACTTCAATTTCCACGTCGGATCTGATCGAGATGAAGCGGCGCGGCGAGAAAATTGCTTGCCTCACCGCCTACGATGCGAGCTTCGCCAGACTCGCCGACGCAGCCGGCGTCGATATCCTGCTGGTGGGGGATTCCCTCGGCATGGTGGTGCAGGGCCACGACAGCACGCTTGGCGTGCGCTTGAACGACATGATCTACCATGCGCAACTCGTACGCCGAGGGGTGACGCGGTCGCTCGTGGCGGTCGATATGCCGTTCATGAGTTATGCCACACCCTACC
>JBOIDH010000503.1:0-1512 GCA_050740495.1 Gammaproteobacteria bacterium
CGAGAGGTCATGCTTTAGACGCATCCCGTGCTTGCCCCGTTCAAATCCATCGGCTTCGCTTTCATGACACTCCCGGCACGCGTTGGCACCGGGCTTGTCCTGCCAGGGCGTTGCTTTGTCGCTCGCGGTCTTGCCGCCGTGGCAGTCCGTGCAATTAATACCGCCGCGCGCATGAGCCGTCACCGACCAAGCGGTGATGAGCCGCGGATTCACGCTGAGACCGAGGGGCGCGTCCTGTTGGGCACGGCCGAGCGGCGGGCGCGGCGGTTCACCCATCGCGAGTAGCACCGCGCCCAGGTCGCGCGAGGGAAGGGTTGCCCGAGGGAAGGTCGCGGCGTGGTCTAGATGTTTAATCAAAAAGTCCTCATAAAGCGCGCTGTTGTCGTGGTAGTTATGGCAGCCTCCCGTGGCACAGTTCGTCGTGGGAAAATCACGGTGGCTCGGCCGCTCCTTCCTTACCCCGGCATGACAGAGCATGCAATGATCATCGGCAATGGTGACACCCATGACGCGGGTCATTCCCGGACGGTGCTCCTGGTGGCAGGTGACACAGCGTTTGGCGTCGATGGCGGCGACCCGATCGGCATTGCGCGGATCGGTGAAAAGCCGCTTGGGATGAGAATCTCCCGCGGTCTTCAGTTCTTCGCCGTGACATTCGATGCACGCTTCTTGCAGCACCGTGCCGCCCCCGAAGGGCTTGGCATGGCAGGCGTCACACGCAAGCTCGATCTGATAGTGGCCGTCGGAGGTCCGCCCGGTAACGAAGAGCCCTTCGTTCTGGCCCCATAATGCATAGGTGAGATAGCCTCCACAGAGCACGGTAAGGATCCCCCAACTGATCCAGCTTGCCCAGCGCTTTTTCCGCATACGGACATGCGCGGCCCCGGCCGTTCAGTACCAATACACCGTGAGGATGTGAAAGGCGGTCAAGACCGGAAAGAACCAAAAGAGGCAGAGGTGCACCGAGACCGCCCGTTGTTTCCATCGTTGCCAGGCAGGGGAAGGCACCGTACCGTCGGTTGCGGTTAGATAGCCCAGGACGGCGCCAGCGCAGGCCAAGCCGAGATAATTGAGCATCAAGAGGAGGTTCAGTCCAACACCGAGGTGTAAACCGGTGTGGGCGATGAGGACGATGAGGCTCAGAGCCCCGATGACGGCATGAGCTAAGCGCCATGTGTGGAAGGAATAGCAGCCCAAGCGTTTCCATCGCTTCCGCAGTGATAAGCTCAGTCCGAATGTGGTCAGGCCGAGCAGCGTGTAGCCGCTGATTTGCATGAGCACGCCATCGCACCACCAGCGGTCGATCTGCAGGCCCTCTATCAGGCTTTCGGAATACGCCATCGGCCCGGCGCCGAGAATTACCGCAACCAGCATCACCGCGGCGGTCGAGGCGCGGAATAAGGCGCTTCCGGCGCGCTGGCCCGATACACGTGGCTGCGGGGTGGCGGCGCGCTTTACAAATAAGTGGGCAAGCCGCGTTGACTGTACACTTTCTTGACGTCGACGCGACAA
>JBOIDH010000504.1:0-1511 GCA_050740495.1 Gammaproteobacteria bacterium
AATTGCTCGAGTTGCGACATCCCCAGGCGCGTGGGGCGGAATAAATCGGCCGCAAGCGTCCGGCGGAGATGGCGGCACAGCATCCTGGCGCCGGAGCGCAGACGCACGGCGATGAACAATACGTTCGGGGGGAGGGGCACGGGCACCGTCGCGGCCATGTCATTCGGCACGCCGTTGAGATGGGTGCGAACGCGCGCGAGTAGATGGGTTTTGCCGCTCCCCGGCAGCCCGTGCAGGAGCACGGATCGGCTGCCGCCGGATCGGCGCACCTGTTCGAGCACCTCGCAACAAAGCTCGAACACTCCGGCGTGGATCATCGGTACATCGGATTGCGGCGCTTGCCAAGCATCGGTGACGATGGACTGGGTAAAGGGATTAATGATATCCATGAAGAGCGTTATTCTTTGAACGAGATCCCGTTATAGTAATTGCCGCGGCCATCCGTGACCATCGCTTTGCGCTCCGATTCGGTGAGGCTCGCGGGAAAATCGTGGCGAAACAACCATACCCTTCCGTCTTTCGCGAGTCGCAGGAGCGCCCGGTCGAAAGCCGCGTGCTCGTGCGCGAAGCGTGGTTGCGTGCCGCGTAGCTCGCGGGTCGAGACCAACCCGCCGTGGCGAAGATCCGCGCTCAAGCGCCGCAATTGCTCCAAGATCTGGTGCTCGAGATCCTGTTCCGTGACGGCACTGTCCACGTGCGGCGAGACTCCGTCCGGTACCCGCCGGCCGTAAAGCACGCTCTCTTCCAATAAGGCCCGCGCCGCGGCATAGACCGCGGAGCGTGTAAGCCCGCAGGCCTCAAGCTTGAGGCTTTCCTCCTCGACGGCTTGAACCAAGCGCTGAACCATGACACTCAGATAGGCTTTGGGATCGGGCGGCCTGGCGCTCAGGCGCACTGAGCGGCTGCCCGGGGAGCGCGGTAGCTCATGCAGCCTCCCCACGCGCAGCAGCCCCTCGATACGCTCTCGCAGTTCCGTCTCGGAAGCGTCCCCTAGGCGTCTGGCCACGCGGCCTCGAAGCGTGTGGATGGGCAGCGCCGCGGCGCGAAGCTCGCGTTCGATGAGGGTGTCGAGGTAATGGCCGTGGTCGCGGTCCCAGTAGCGGAACCCCTCGCCGCGGATCGGCGCGTACCGGAACACGGTTCCGAGGCCGACGTGGCCCGCCACCAGCGCCTCAAGCTCCTCGGCCGGCAGATCATGAGGCTTACGCAGACCCGCCTTTAGCTTGGATACCGGCAACGGGTCGGGACTCGCCGCGAGCAAGCTCAGGATGGCCGTCGCGATGTCGCTCCGGTCCGTATCGGCCGCGTCGGAACCCGCCCCCGCTTCGAAACTCATGTCGCTCAATAGTGCATCCTCCCCTCCGGAAATCGCATCGTCCCCTGGGCAACTCGATCGCCAAGACTATGGTATCGCATCGCCCCATAGCAATTCACGCAGTCCGGACGATCTCTGGCGTGTGCGTTCGATGGCCTGCATGAAGGCGCGTTCGGTGCTCCAAATCGCTAGCCCC
>JBOIDH010000505.1:0-1511 GCA_050740495.1 Gammaproteobacteria bacterium
AGCGTTTGCACCATCAGGCGCGCGACTTCGGTTTCGAGCGGCGACATATCGGGATCAAGCTTATACTTTGCGGCTCCTCGGCAGAATCTATGGGTATTCCGTTAACTCCCTCTCCCACCGGGAGAGGGCAGGGGTGAGGGGATCTCAACCAAGGCAGCGCGAATACTCTCCAACACCGCGTCAGGGTCTCCAAGCATGCTCTTTGGCTCGTCGTTTCATTGAACAGGAATGTACATTATCGGATATCGATAATAGCAAGCCAACCTGAAGCAAAAGGGGTTTGCCAACATGCTAAAATCGATGCGTGAAAATAACCACTAGAATCCGGTTCCTGCTTCTGCCGGCGGCGATCCCCCTCGCAAGCCTCGCGACAGAGTTACCGGTCAACTGGGCCCGGTGAGCATCCGATGCGCGCCGCCATCAATCGATTCAACCCTGACGGCGGCGCCCACGAGATCTACGCTTCGGGCTTACGCAACCCCGTCGGCCTGCGCTGGTATCCGGGTACGTCTGAACTCTGGGCGACCTCCGCGGAGCGGGACGGTCCGGGTAGCTCCAATGACGCGCCCCACCAAGCAGCGATTCACACAATGAACGAAATCCAATTATCGCGGTAAGCGCCCACGCGTGTACGCGCGCAGCTTGAAGAAAGCACGCGCTGATTTCGGGAGTCGGCTGGAGCGTAATATTATGCCGCTACTTCGACGTACTCGACTCGACTCGAAGGCTGTGGGATTTGTGCTCCATCTTCGCGCAGGCCGTCAAGATGAAATTCGATAGCCTCACGAATCTGGGCCTCAACCTCATCAATAGTTGCGCCAGTGGCAACACAGCCCGGCAGATCGGGTACATACGCAGAGTAATTGTTCTGGGCCTTCTCGATCACAACTGCGTATCGCATGGGAACCTCACTTCTTAACCCCAGCTTGCTTAAGAATGCTGGTCAATGTGCCAGGTGCGAGATCATCACTCGGTTTTCCCGGAACCGTGACTCGTCCGGGTTTCGTAGGGTGCTTGAACTGTCGGTGGCTACCCCGTGTAGCGACGAGAGACCATCCATCATCTTGAAGCATCCGGAGCACCTCACTTACCTTCATCGACTCAGAATATCAACTCCGTGGTTCGCTCGCACTACCAAGTGGTGGAAACGATCGTACCGCAGGATCCGAGAGGTGACCAGAGGCGGGAGCCCGGCTTCCGTACGCGTCTCCTCCAGCCCGAAGTCGATGGTCTGTGTTATAACCGAAAGAGGTCAAAACCGAAAGCGCCACGGCCGCTTGCTTTTTCGGCGGACATCGCCCGAAATGTTCGATCCCGGCCGCCTTCTCTGGCGGGCGTCATGATCTGTCCGAGTGATGCGCGAGACCCGGAGTCGAGTTTTCTATTGGTGTCGCGGCGACATTGGCGCCGCGTTTGGCTTGAATCGCCAGCGCCCAACGCGAGAGCCGGTCGGTCTTACCCGTCGCGTGCCGTAACACCGTGCGCGCGCCGTGGATGAGCGAGGTACGCAG
>JBOIDH010000506.1:0-1502 GCA_050740495.1 Gammaproteobacteria bacterium
GTTTATAGCCACGCTCAAGGCGAACGTCGCGGAGAGCGGGAAACGTTTGTTCTTGCCGCTGCGAGCGGCGCTGACGGGGCGCGTCGATGGCCCGGAGCTGGCGGCACTTTATGGGCTCCTCGGGGAGGAGCGGCTGCGCGCAAGGTTGCAGAGTCATCTGCGTTAAAGAAGATCGTGTGCTGGTAATCTACAACACGCTTACCGGCCGGAAACAGGAATTCCGGCCCCTCGTCCCGGGAAAGGTCGGTCTGTACGTCTGCGGGATGACCGTCTACGACTATTGCCATCTAGGTCACGCGCGCGTCATGGTGGTATTCGATATCGTCGTGCGGTATCTGCGCGCGCGCGGATTTGAAGTGACCTACGTGCGCAACATCACCGATGTCGACGACAAGATCATCAAACGCGCGCGCGAACAGAATGAACCGATCGATGCCGTTACCGCGCGCTTCATCGCGTTCATGAACGAGGACGCGGCGGCCTTGGGCGTCATCAAGCCCGATGGCGAGCCGCGCGCGACCGAACACATCGGCGAGATGTTGCGGATGATCGAGCGCTTAGTGGCGCGCGGGCACGCCTACCAGTCAGCCAACGGCGACATCTACTATGACGTGAGTAGTTTTAAGAGTTACGGCCGCCTTTCCGGAAAACGGATAGAGGATCTGCGCGCCGGCGCGCGGGTGGAAGTGGACGAGGCCAAGGACGATCCCCTGGATTTCGTGCTTTGGAAGCGTGCCAAGGACGGCGAACCGTCGTGGAGATCCCCGTGGGGGCCCGGGCGTCCGGGCTGGCATATCGAGTGCTCGGCGATGTCCACCGAGTGTTTAGGCGCGCATTTCGATATCCACGGCGGCGGCCAGGATCTACAGTTTCCCCATCACGAAAACGAAATCGCGCAGTCGGAAGGCGCCACGGGACAGCCCTTCGTCAACGTGTGGATGCATAACGGCTTCGTACGCGTCGATGAAGAAAAAATGTCGAAATCCCTCGGAAATTTCTTCACCGTGCGCGAGGTCTTGCAGAGATATCATCCGGAAGAAGTGCGTTACTTTATTTTAACCAGCCATTATCGAAGTCCCTTGAATTACTCCGAAGAGAACCTAGACCATGCCCGTAACGCGCTCACCCGCTTGTACTTGGCGCTGCGCGATCTCCCGGCCGCCGAGTACCGCGCCGGCAATCCCTACGAGGAGCGCTTCCAGGCGGCCATGGACGATGATTTCAATACGCCCGAGGCCATGGTTGTCTTATTTGACGTAGTGCGTGATATCAATAAGTACCGGGATACGGCCCCCGCTCAAGCGGCCGATGCCGGGGCGGCGTTGCGTTATTTCGCCGGGGTGATCGGGCTCTTGGGATCGGATCCCGAGCTTTATTTAAAATTGGGCAAGGCTCGGGTCACTCAGGTGGTGGTTGAGGTCCTTTCGTCGGTCGCCACACTCGCGGACGAAGACGTCGAGCGCTTGTTGGAGCAGCGGGCGGCGGCGCGAAACCGCCAGGAC